>JAUWIC010000065.1 GCA_030605575.1 Dehalococcoidia bacterium | reverse complement strand
TAAATTATCTTGAGTTGATGATCAGCCATCAATTAACCCCACCACAGGCGATAGAAAAAATATCAGGTGTAGTTGAGGCGGAGCCCAGAACACATTCCAGCCAATCAGATTCGGCGCAAGCTACCATTGCTCTCATTGGTCATCCCTATCTCCTCTATGATGAACATATAAATCACCGACTTATTCACCGCCTGGAGCAGGCTCCCAATAAGGTGCTGACTCCGGAGATGCTCACTGCTGAGGAGCTACAGGCGGCCACCGCTAGAGTGGTGGGGAGAGCCTACTGGACATACGAAGAAGAAGTGGTAGGTGTGGGGGAGCACTACTTGAGAAGTGGGGCCGATGGTGTTATCGGTATAATGGTCTTCGGTTGTGGACCCGATTCAGTAATGATGGACATGGTAAAACGGCAGGCTGCCAGACTAAGAGCTACCCCCTTTATGAGTATTACCTTGGAGGAGCATACTGCTGAAGCCGGTATAGTTACCCGCTTGGAAGCCTTCCTTGACATGATAGGTAGAAGAAAAGAGAGACAGTCCAAAGTATATGCATAGGCATACCCCTATGAGTAATATATATGTAGATGCTATTGTGGAAGGAATAAGGAGAGAGTTAAAAATATGCGTGTAGGCATGCCTCATATGGGCAATCTATACATCCCCTTTAAAGCCCTATTTCAAAGGCTTAATATTGACTTTGTCATCCCACCGGTGAGTAACCAGCACACCCTGTCTCTAGGTGTCAAGTACTCTACTGAAGGGTTGTGTATCCCGTTTAAGCTGACGCTGGGCAATCTGATTGAAGCCGCCGAGTTGGGGGCAGATACTCTGCTTATGGTTGGTGGTTATGGCATCTGCCGCCTGGGCTACTACGCTAAAACACAGGAACAAATTCTTCGTGACCTGGACTACAATTTTGAAATTATTAAATTGAGCCTGTCGGGACGGAAGCTATTCGGCTTGCTCAAATTAATGCGGCGCTTATCAAATAATGCCTCCTGGTTTAAGATTATATCAGCCCTTCGCTTCGGTATAGTTAAGCAATTCGCCATAGATAAAATAGAGCGAGTGGTACAAAAAGTGCGGGCTGTAGAGCAGATAAAGGGAACAGCCAATCGGCTATATGCTAAAGCCATTGAGGCTATTGACAACGCCGATGATTATAATACCCTGAAGAAGGTGCAAAGAGACTACATTGACCAGCTTAATCATGTAGCTAAGGATACACAGGCTAAACCACCGATAGTGGGCATAATCGGGGAATTCTATGTGGTGCTGGAGCCGTTTGCCAATCAGAATATAGAGAGCGAGTTGGGTAAGCTGGGGGTAGAGGTAAGACGGAGAACCTTTATCTCAACCTGGACTAAATTCAGCTTCTTTTTTAATTCCCTGGGTTTGGATGAGAAAAGCAAGATTCATAAGGCGGCTCTACCCTACCTCAAACGGGATGTTGGTGGTGATGGCTGGGAATCAGTAGGGGAAAAGGTGCTCCACGCCAAAGAGTATGACGGCTTAGTTCACCTAGCCCCATTCACCTGCATGCCTGAAATAGTAGCCCAAAATATTATGCCATCAACTAAGGAAAATATCCCGGTGCTACCCATACTTTGCGACGAGCAAATGAACCGGACAGGTATGTTAACCAGGCTGGAGGCGTTTGTCGACCTGTTAAAAAGCAGGCGACGAGCCTGCAACAACAATCAACATAGGGGGAGTTAATGGAAGCCTATCTAGGTATTGATGTTGGCTCAGTAACCACCAAGCTGGCTGTGGTGGGTAAAGATGGTGAGCTTATTACCCACGTCTACCTGCTGACACAGGGCAAGCCTATCCAGATGGTGCAGCAAGGGCTGAAACAAATCGAACAACAACTGCCTAAACAGGTTAATATTTGTGGTGTGGCTACCACTGGCAGTGCCCGCTACCTAGCTGGGATTATCGTCGGCGCTGATTTAGTCAAGAACGAGATTACCAGCCAGGCTGTGGCTACCTTGCACCATATCCCCGAGGTGCAAACCATCATTGAAATTGGCGGGCAAGATAGCAAGATTATCATTATTAGGGATGGGATAGTAATTGACTTCGGCATGAATACCGTATGTGCTGCCGGCACCGGTAGCTTCCTTGACCACCAGGCACAGCGGCTCAATATGAGTATTGAGGACTTCGCCCAGCGGGCGCTGGATAGCAAGACACCAGCGCGCATTGCCGGGCGGTGCACCGTTTTTGCCGAATCAGATATGATACACAAACAACAGATGGGACATCGTACCGAGGATATTCTCTATGGTCTGTGCCAGGCATTAGTCCGCAATTACCTCAACAATGTTGGCTTAGGCAAGGATATTAGACCCCCGGTAGTATTTCAGGGCGGGGTCGCCTTTAATCAGGCTATAGTCAAGGCACTTCGGGAAGAGCTTAATACTGAAGTCATTGTCCCCCCTCACCATGAGCTCATGGGGGCCATAGGTGCCGCCCTACTGGCGCAGGAAGAGACGGTAATTAGTAATAATGGCAGTAAATTCAAAGGATTTGAGGTCAGTGAGGAACAGTATCATATTTCCTCATTTGAATGCAAAGCCTGTCCTAGCCTGTGTGAGATAGCCCAGATTTCCCTTGATGGTCATGTTCTTGCCCGGTGGGGAGGTCGCTGCGACCTGTGGGAAAGAAGCCCAAGCAACTAAGAATTACCCATGGCAAAAGAGATTAAACTATGAACCGAGAATATGAGGTAGTTATTATTGGCGGCGGTCCGGCCGGGCTTACCGCTGGACTTTACACTTCAAGAGCCAGGCTCAACAGCCTGCTTATAGAAAAGGGGGTGGTCGGCGGTCAGATACTGAATGCCGAAAAAGTGGACAACTACCCCGGTTTTCCCGAAGGCATTAGCGGCTTGGAGCTGGGTCAATTAATGCACCAGCAGGCAACAAAACACGGGCTAAAAACTATTATCGCCGAAGTTATCGGTATTGAGCCTCAACCAAAGCCAATAGTGGTCAAGACCACCGAGGGCAACTTTACAGCTAAAGCGGTGATTATAGCCAGTGGCTCGGAACGAAGCAAACTGGGCATACCTGGAGAGGAAGAATTTACGGGTAAGGGGGTGTCCTACTGTGCCACCTGCGATGCTGCCTTCTTCCAAGGTCTCCCTATAGCCGTAGTCGGTGGTGGCAATGCCGCCATAACTGAAGCCCTCCACCTGACCAAGTTTGCCTCCAGGGTCACCGTAATACACCGCCGCAATCAACTCCGCGCCAGTGGTATCATGCAGGAGAAAGCCTTCGCCGAGCCCAAAATAGAATTCCTGTGGGATACCGTGGCTGAGGCAATTGAGGGTGAAAATTCGGTTAAAAGAATCAAGCTTCGCCAGGTAAAAACGGGGGAGAAATCTACCCTTGACGTAGCCGGCGTCTTTGTCTCCGTCGGGCTTAAGCCCAGTACCGACTACCTCAAGGGTGTCCTGCCGTTAGACGATGTCAGCTATGTTATCACCAACAACAAGATGGAGACTGAAATACCCGGTATTTTGGCTGCTGGTGATATACGTCACGACTCTGCCCGGCAGGCAATAACCGCTGCCGGAGACGGGGCTACGGCTGCTTTTTACGCTGAAAAGTTCGTCAGCCAACAGTAAAATTAGGCTTTTACTTTACCACCGGGTGAAGTATAATAATAATAAAAGGAGAGGTTATGAGGGTCATCTTCTTAGAGGATGTGCCTAATGTGGCTAGAGTTGGCGAGATAAAGGAGGTAGCTAACGGCTACGGCAGGAACTTTCTCATCCCCAAAAAGCTAGCCCGATTAACCGATTCTCCAGCTACCAGTCAGCCACAAGTACTGCCCAAATTAACCGCCCAGGACCAGACAGAGGATGCATTAGTTAAGCTGGCTAACCAGCTAGAGGGAAAAGAGATTACCCTAAAAGTTCGAGCCGGAGCTAAAGACCGGCTGTATGGCTCAATCACCAGCGCCGATATTGCTGCTGAGTTGCAAATCATTGCTGGGGTAGCTGTTGATAAGAGGAAACTAGACTTAGCTGAGCCCATCCGTCAACTCGGTAGCTATGAAGTAGCTATTAGATTAGCTAGGGATATAGTGCCCAGGATAAAGGTTACAGTTACCGCTGAGGAGAAAGAGTAAAGTGTATGGTGAAAAATTGCCGCCACACGATATTGATGCTGAGGAAGCAGTAAATGGTTCGCTTCTGATAGATGGCACCGCCATCTATAAAATTGCTAGTTTCCTAAACCAGCCCGACTTCTATAGCGAACGCAATCAATGGCTATACGGGGCTTGTCTATCGCTTTACCAGCGTAATGAGGCGATAAACCAAATTACGGTAGCTCAAGAGCTAGACCGACAGGGAAAACTGGAGACATGTGGTGGTGCTGCCTATTTAAGTCACCTGATATCCATAGTCCCCACCTCGCTCGATATTGAGCATTATGCCCAAATTGTTTATCGCTTATCGGTAATGCGCCACCTTATTAATGCCGGTAGCCAAATTGCCGCCATCGGTTATGAGGCTGACCCAGATGTTGATGCCAGCCTAAGTAAGGCAGAGGATGCCCTGTTTAGGCTGCGTCATGGGCAGAGCTCCCGGGACTTCGTCCATGTCCGACAGGTACTGGATAAGTATTTTGAGACCGCTCCTAGCCCCACCACTGAGGCGGAAGGTTATCAGAGACCTATCTCGCAGGCGCTGTCAGGTTTCATTGGTCTAGATGAATTTCTGGGCGGATTCCAGCCCTCTGACCTGGTTATTAGTGCCGGCAGAACCAGTCTGGGCAAAACTAGCCTTGCCCTTAGCATTGCCCGGAATGCCGCTGTGGGGCAGGGGGCCTGCGTGGCTCTATTTAGCCTAGAGATGGCACAAGAGCCATTGTCCTTTTCGTCATAAACCAGTTGTAATAGCAGCAGACGGAGCTACTTCCGTTCTTCTACGCAATGCTGTGATACCGGATATCGTGGTTACCGACCTCGACGGGAATATTGC
>JAUWIC010000045.1 GCA_030605575.1 Dehalococcoidia bacterium | reverse complement strand
GCCATCGGCGCCATGTCGGACCCCAATTACCACTCCCTGAAATAACTGGGTGCGTTCCTTTTCTCCCTCCACAACCTTAACCCTGACCTTTACCGTATCGCCAGAAGCCAAAGTCGGAATATTAGGATTTGGTTTGACTTCAATTAGTGATGAAACATTCATTTTCTAACCGCCTTTCTTCAACTTTTCTACTAACTGCTTTTCCTCCAGACATAGGTTAGCTTTATCTAATAGTTCGGGACGCCGCTTCAGGGTGCGTAGAATAGCCTGTTCACGACGCCACTTAGCAATTTGGGCATGGTCTCCTGAGAGTAAAACCTCAGGCGCTGACCAGCCTCGATATACATCGGGACGAGTGTATTGGGGGTATTCCAATAGCCCGGTAGTATAAGAATCATCCAGTGGCGAAGCCTCGGAACCAAGAACTCCGGGTAGTAGCCTGACCACAGCATCTACCACCACCATAGCTGCTAGCTCGCCGCCACCAAGCACGTAATCGCCGATGCTAATCTCATCAGTGACCAGGTGTTCCCGCACCCGCTCATCCACGCCCTCATAACGACCACAGATAAGGATTAGATGACTATACCTTGATAGCTCTTGAACAATTTGTTGACCAAAAAGCCGACCCTGTGGGGTCAGCAGAATAATTGGCAATTCACTAACCCCTGCCTTAAGGCATATATCTGATTTTATTGACTCTACCGCTTCAAAAATAGGCTCGGGCTTGAGAACCATGCCGGCGCCACCGCCATAGGCATAGTCATCAACGGTATGATGTTTATCATGAGTGTAGTCGCGGATATTATGGATGTTAACCTGAACCAGCTTCCGGTCAATAGCCCGCTGGAAAATACCCACGCTAAATGGGCCTTGGAACATCTGGGGGAACAGAGTTAAAATATCAATTCGCATTGGTTAGTGCTCAGTTACCTCTCCCTTAATAATTTCTATAGCATGAGGAATAACCGGCAAGACTACCTTAAGGCACTCCCGGACTCCTTTAGGGCTGCCCGGTAGGTTGATAATAAGGCACTTGCCTCTGACTCCGGCTACAGCTCGACTAAGTATAGCATAAGGCGTCGCCTCAAAAGTTTCCGCCCTCATCACTTCGGTGAAACCGGGTGCAACCTTATCCACTATAGACAGGGTGGCTTCTGGGGTAACATCACGCGGTCCTAGCCCGGTGCCACCCGTGGTTAGAATGATATCTATACTGCCTTCATCAGCCCACTCAGCCAGTTTGCTAGCAATAACATCCGCCTCATCAGGAATGACCTCATACTTAACGACGCTGTTATCTAATAAAGACAGGCTATTCCTGATTGCTTTACCACTCTCATCATAGCGCTGTCCGTGCCAGCCCTTATCACTAATAGTAAGTATGCCCACGTTAAGCATAATGCCCTTCTTAAGGCATTTATTTTACCACATATAGAGCCCACAGCAAAATCAGAGAATTTGAAAAATAATTCCAAGGGTCTTGACAAACAGGGGCGGTTGTGGTGTAAAATGGTAAGAAGTGGTAAGTGGTGGTGAAGATGATGCAGGTGATACTGAGGTTTTGGATTGACCAGGCAGACAAGGAACGGGTAGAAAACGAAGCCAAGCTGCTTGGCTTAAAGGCTTCTAGTTTCCTTCGGCTCCTCATCAAGCAATACTTCGGTAGGTCCTTTCTTGAACGAGAGAAAGGGGAGGGACGAAGAGAAAAGGTCTTAACCTATAAGTTAAGGGATGACTGAGGGGTTAAAGAATGTTCTTTGGCGAATTTGAGTATAGGATTGACGAAAAGGGTAGAGTGCCTATTCCCCCCAGGTTCAGAGGAGAACTAAGGGATGGAATAGTATTAACGCCGGGGATAGAGAAGTGTATTAACGCCTACCCATTATCTGAGTGGAAAAAGGTAGCCACCACTCTTACTACTGGTTCAATCAGCCCCGGGAAAATGAGAAAACTAAATCGGGCTATTTTTGCTACTGCCTTTAGACTTACTATGGATGGGCAGGGCAGGATAGCCTTACCTATACCATTACGGGACTATACTGGAATTGAGGATGAAGTAGTTATCGCTGGGGTTAATACTTATCTTGAACTGTGGAATAAGGAGCAATGGGAGGTAGAGAAGGCGGTTAGTCAGGAGCAAGCCGGACAAATTATAGAAACCTTGGAGAGGCACTGAGGAATCTAAAGATGTCAGCTTTCACCCATATTCCGGTTCTAGTTGAAGAGACTGTTGAGGCACTGGCGGTTCAGCCCGGGGGTCGTTATATTGATTGCACTCTTGGCGCCGGAGGTCATGCTGCCGCCATTTTGGAGCATAGCTCACCCGGCGGGCAACTACTGGGCATTGATGCTACCCCTGAAGCTATAAAAGTAGCTGAGGCAAAGCTCCAAGCCTATAGCGGCTCAACCCTGCTAATTAACGAAAACTTCGTCAATTTACAGACTATCTGTATTAAATACGATTTCCAGCCGGTACATGGTATTTTGTTTGACCTGGGGCTTTCTTCCCTTCAACTGGATAGCAATACCCGTGGTTTCAGCTTTCAGCATGATGCACCTTTAGATATGCGCTTGAGTCCCAGCCAGGAGATTACCGCCGCCGATATTATTAACACATCCTCGGAGGCTGAACTAGCTCGCATTATAAAAACATACGGTGAGGAAGCTTATGGCCGTCAGATTGCCCACCGTATCGTGCAGGAGCGTCCCATAGCCACTACCCTTCAGCTGGTTCGGGTGATAGAGCGAGCTGTCGGCGGTAGAAGGGCTAGAATCCATCCTGCCACCAAAACCTTTCAAGCACTACGAATAACGGTTAACCATGAACTAGAGTATCTGGAAGCGGCTCTAAAGCAGGCGATTAATCTCCTTGGGTTTGAGGGTAGATTGGTCGTCATTAGCTATAACTCCCTTGAGGACCGCATTGTGAAACAGCTCATGCATCGAGAGTCAAAGGACTGTATTTGTCCCCCGGGTACACCGATTTGCATTTGCGGACATACCGCTTGCCTGAGGTTGATTAATAAGCAGGTTATTACTCCGTCTCCGGTAGAGGTTCAACTTAACCCGCGTAGTCGTAGTGCCAAATTAAGGGCTGCTGAGCGCATTATTACTCAGGATGAACCCTATAAGGTGGCGGAAAAACTGAACTTCTTAGTTGGAGGTAAAGCTAGTGGGTGGAGAAGGCCGGCTTTGCTGAAAAAGCTCCGAATAGCCTTTTCCCTACCCTAGGTTACATAAATCTGAGTCTCAAAGACGGAGGTTATAAAAATGTGAAAATGATTAATATAACTGAGAGTCAAAATCTAATAAAAAGGAGGAGGTAGATGAGAAAACGGACTATTCTAACTGCTATTGATGTTGGTACCACTAAAGTATGCACCACTATCGCTGAGGTCAATGAGGGAGGTATGGTTCGGGTTGCCGGTGTCGGTGTTACCCAATCAATGGGTTTGCACAAGGGCCTAGTGGTCAACATCAACGACGCCAGAGGGTCAATACGGGAGTCGGTGAGGAAGGCAGAGCAAGCCAGCGGCTATAGGGTGGAGTCAGCTTATGTCGGTGTTACTGGTAGGCATGTCAGCTCACTGAATAATCGGGGGGTAGTAGCTATTACCCGCAATGACCGGCTAGTGCGCCCAGATGACCTGAGGCGAGTTCTTGCCTGTGCCCAAAACGTTAGAGTCCCCAGTGACCGAAAGCTGCTCCATGTTATTCCTCGGGGTTATGCTGTTGATGGTCAGGTAGGAGTCAGAAACCCGGTAGGCATGCATGGCTTCAGGCTAGATGTGGAGACACACATCATTACTGCGGCAGTAACTTCCGTCCAGAATCTAGTAAAGTGTATTCGTGGCATTGGTATAGATATTGATGACCTTGTCCTTGAACCCTTAGCCAGCAGCGAGGCAGTATTGAGCGAGGATGAGAAGGAAATAGGCATCATACTGGTTGATATAGGTGGTGGGACCACGGATATTGCCGTCTTCAAGGATGGAAGTATCTGGCATACCGCTATTCTGCCTGTAGCCGGTTATCAAATCACCAGGGATGTAGCTATTGGTTTGGGACTCCCCTTTGATGTCGCCGAGGAGATGAAGAAAAGGTATGGCAGTGTTATGCCCGTTTATGAGAGCAAGATGGAAACCCCCAGTACAATATCGGAAAACGGACATGGCGTTTCCTACCAGGACTTGTGCGACATTATCAAGGCTCGAGTTGAGGAAATTTTAAGGCTTATTATGCTTGAGCTGCCGCGCTCTGAGCATGAAGCCTTGGTTCCGGCGGGACTGGTTATTACCGGTGGTAGCGCTAACCTTTCTGGTATAGAGTCGTTAGGGCACAATATATTACGACTACCGGTGAGAGTGGGTATTCCTACCAATATGCATGGCATTACCGATGTCCTTCGTGACCCGGCATATGCCACTAGTGTTGGTCTTCTGCTCTGGGGAGCCAAGCACGAGGCCAGGCAGACCTGGAGGTCCCGTGGATTTTTACGGCGGTTGATTGCCCGAATTAGGAATCTGTTCCGCTAGGTAGTTACTAAGCAAAAGGACTAATAACAGTAAAAAAGGAGGAGGAGATGGCAAAAACAAGTTTTGTTCCTAACCCAGCCAAGATTAAGGTTATCGGCTTGGGTGGCGGTGGCTGTAATGCGATAACCCGCATGGTTCAGGAGGAGATTCAGGGTGTGGAGTTCATCGCCATGAATACCGATGCTCAAGCCCTGGCTATCACCGAAGCCCCAACCCGCATCCAGCTTGGCGAGAAGCTTACCAAAGGATTAGGCGTGGGTGGTGACCATGTTCAGGGTCAGAAAGCAGCCGAGGAGAGTCGCGATGAACTTCGGGAAACCGTCTCTGGGGCTGATATGGTGTTTATCACCTGCGGCATGGGTGGTGGCACCGGTACCGGGGCTGCCCCTACTATGGCTGAAATAGCTAAGGAAAGTGGAGCCCTCACTATCGCCGTAGTCACCAAACCGTTCAGCTTTGAGGGCACCCATCGCTGCCAGATATCAGATGAGGGGGTTGTCCGCCTGCTGAGCAAGGTTGATACTCTTATTATGATCCCTAATGACCGCTTACTCGACCTTTGTGACCAGAAGACAGCGGTGGATAATGCCTTTAAGCTAGCCGATGATGTATTGAGACACGGGGTTCAGGCTATCTCTGAAGTTATCACTGTCCCTGGCCTGATTAACCTTGATTTTGCTGATGTCAAGGCGGTAATGAAGGATGCTGGTCCGGCTTGGATGTCCATTGGCGTCGGTTCAGGTAAAAACCGAGCTGTAGAGGCAGCTAAAGAAGCCTTAGCTAGCCCCTTGTTAGACGTTTCTATTGAAGGGTCAAGGGGGGTGTTATTCAATGTTGTTGGCGGTAGTAGCCTCACCCTGTTTGAAGTTAACGAAGCGGCTGAGATAATCAAGCAGGCAGTAGACCCTGACGCTAACATCATTTTTGGGGTGGCTCATGACCCTAATATGGATAACGAGGTCAGGATTACCCTAATTGCCACTGGGTTCAGTTCCAAGATAGGGTTGGCTGAGGCTACCCAGGAAGACGAGTTTACCCAGCTCCTTAAGGGCTTGAGGAGCGAAGAGGAACTGGATGTTCCCTCTTTCCTGCGTCGCCCGCTATTCAGCCATCGACGCCAGTCGATAACTCCGTCGACGACGCTGGTTAAAACGCCGTCACGCATTCCAGTTCGTTGAAGCTCTCGGGGAGGTTTATCAATTAAATAAAGGCTCTCCTTGCCCCGAGACCAGCCTAAAGGCTGTAGGTATTTCGTTGCCTGCAGCCTTCCCGTCTTCATTAACTAGCCCAGCCGGTTCAAGCCTTCCCCATTTCCAGGTAGCGACGCAGGGTTATGGCGTTTCTCACCGCAAACGCTTCAGCGTCGTTATTGAAGTAAATATAGATTGCTTTCAGGTTCCGGGCTAAATTAGCTAGCCTCTTTGCCCAATCAGCTAACTCCTCATCAGAGTAACAACTAAAGTAGAGCCCGGTGCTGCCGTGAAACCTGATATAGCCAAAATCAGCCGTCGCCACCAGAGGACAACTAACCGATGGCATATCAAAGACACAAAATCCTACATTGTGCCTTTGTAGAATTTCAAAGACCTTATCTTCAAGCCAGGACTGGTGCCGAAATTCAAACACGTGCTTCATTCCCTGAGGTAAAGTGGACAAGAATGACTCTAGTACTTCATCATTGCGGTGCATATTGGGGGGAAGTTGGTACAGAAGCGGACCTAATTTCTCACCTAAAATTTTAGCTCTAGTAATAAAGTTGTCTACTGCCTCTTCACTATTTCTAAGTCTCTTGATATGGGTGATAAAACGACTTACCTTTACCGCAAAGGTAAAATTGGCTGGTGATGAGTCATGCCAGGTAGTAAAGGCAGTCTCTGAGGGTAGCCGGTAAAAAGTATTATTAACTTCAACCGTAGTGAAATGACGGGCATAGAATTCAAGCCACTTCGCCTTGGTCAGCGTTTGGGGGTAGAACCTATCCCGCCAATGGTCATAATGCCAGCCTGAGGTGCCAATATAATAGTGTGATGACATTAAATCCTTCACCCATATAAATCAGCCTTAAGGTTATGCCTCAGGTAGACCTTATTTCTTCGCGCATGAATCTAATATATGAGATGGCAAAGAGTAGAGCGGTTAGCCCGCCAATGGTCGCCAGATGGGGCCATATAGTTAGCAAAGTCTGCCCCAGCGTAAGAGGTCCAGGCATCCACCGGGCACCAGAAGCGTGATAGAGCTGAAGCATTTCGGCCGCTGTCCTTTCCCCCGGAGCCAGGAGGACAGTCGACGCCTCCCCAAAGAGCATAATAGGCGAAAAACGCGAAGCTGTGATTTGAACCCCGACGTTCTTGAGCAACTCTGGCGTAGTTGGGGTTTGGCTCATAGGTGCCAGCATATTGGCTGTCAATCTAGCCGCCATGGACATAAAGAAGGAAAAGAACATCCAGATTCCTAGTGAGGATATGGCTGAGGTAGCCACTGGCCGAAAGTATACCGAGAATAGCATGGCTAAGCCCAGCCAGAAGGCTCCGTAAAGAATACTTGTCCCCCAGAATAGTAATAGCCGGGCGATTTCTTCTGAGCTTGGGGCAATTCCCAGCACGTTGAACCCTATTGCCGATATAATCAGGATGGTGGTCGTCAGCATAATGGCGATAGTAACTACGCCAGCCAGGAACTTACCGTTGATGACAGCATCCCGGTAGATAGGTTGAGCCAGGAGCCGGCTCAACGTCCCACTGTTTTTCTCACCATTTATGGCATCAAGACCGAGGACGATACCGACTATAGGCACCAGAAATCTGGTGATGAACCAAAGAAAGGAGGGCAAATCTTCACCGGAAGTAGTAAACAGGTAAAGGAAGGCATATTGACCAGCTCCATATTGAACCGGCGTTTCTAGCTGGGCCCTAATATTCTCCAAAGCTCCAGAAGGCCCAATGGTAGCAAATATTGAAACCAGCAATACCGTGATAAATAAGATTATGCCTCTCCAGCTGTTGAAATGGTCAGCCAGTTCCTTGTAGAATACTGTCATCATTCCTTGCATACTAGGCCTCTCTGAAATACTTCCTGTAGATGTCCTCTAAAGCATACTTCTGAATTTTCATCTCTATCAGTAGACCATTAGCGTCTACGATTGCTTTGGCTATCTTAGCTCTTAAGTCGTCCTGACAGGTAATAAGCAGTAAATCTCCCGACCTCTCTACACTGACTACACCCTTAATCCGCTTGACGCAATCAACAAGCTTGGAAGTGGTTTTGGCTAGTTTAATCTCAATCCTAACTCGTCCACCGCCCAACGCCTCCCGACCCAGTTGGTCTAATAAGCCTTCAATTACCAGTTTTCCGTTCACCAGCATGCCGACACGGTTACAGATGCGCTGGACCTGATATAGCTGGTGTGAGCACATGATGATGGTCATGTTTCTCTCCTTGGCTATCTCAGCTATCATGTCGAGCATTTGAACGATGCCTTCAGGGTCTATCCCACTTGTCGGCTCATCCAGGATGGCAACCTTGGGCGTTTTAACCAGTATGTCGGCAATTGCCAGGCGCTGCTTCATCCCCCGGGAAAACTCCCCCACCCTCTGTTCAGCTACCGGCGACAGACCAACTATATCCAGTGA
This sequence comes from Dehalococcoidia bacterium, assembly GCA_030605575.1. Classification (GTDB taxonomy): domain Bacteria; phylum Chloroflexota; class Dehalococcoidia; order Dehalococcoidales; family E44-bin46; genus E44-bin46. Next base: position 9,336 of record JAUWIC010000045.1, on the reverse strand, counting down.
CTCGCCTACTCTTTTTATAACCAGCTCTTCAGGAAGACCATTTAACCTAGCCGTGTAGGCTAAGTTATAGCTGGCGGTTAAATCATCGTAAAACCCTACCCTTTCCGGAACGTAGCCGGTGATGCGCTTAACCTTGAGTGGCTCCCGGGTAGAGTTATAGCCATATATATGGGCTGTGCCCGAGGTTGGCTCGGTGAGTCCCAGTAGCATTAATATGGTGGTCGTTTTCCCAGCGCCATTGGGACCAAGGAAGCCAAAAATATCTCCCTCTTCTATCCTGAGGTTTAACCTGTCGACAACCGTAGTCTTATCATAGTTTTTGGTCAGGTTGACCGTCTGTACTACCAATTGTTTCGCCAAGTTACTCACCGCCTGCCTAATCGTCGGAATAAAACTACCAAGCCGGCTATAACCGCCACCGCAATGCCGATACCAGCCCCGCCCCAAAGGGTAGATGTTACCACGGTTACCCTGAGTTCTATGTTATAAGTTGCCTTTTCGCTGCTTATCCTCAGGATAACGTGATAGTCACCGGCTATCGTTTTCGCCGGTGGGGTTACTACTACGTCCACCTCTTGTTTAAGTCCCGGTTCCAGCGAGTCTACCTTGTAAGGGGTGAAGGTTATACTCCACCCCTCTGATTTGGTTGATGCAAAGCTGATATTCTCAAGGGTTCCCGTCCCGTAGTTCTCCAGTATAATGGTTATATGATTGTCCTGGCCAGCCCTGGCATCCATGTTATACCGTAATGTGTCGGTGGACGCATACAGCTGATAAGTAGGCGGTATCTCGGTTACCACTGCCGTAAGCTCAATACTTTCCATCAGTTCGCCTGAACCGGCGCTGAATGTCGCCACATAGTCACCCGGCTCGGGTAGTTCCCATGACGGTGGACCAATTATAACCTTGACTTTATCGGGGTATGTCTGCCCCGGCTCCAGGGTAATGCTCTCTATCAAGAATTCCCCGTACGAAGGCATAATTATTCCAACCCACTCGGGAGGGGCAGTAAGGGCGAGGTCAAATGCCCTGGCTTCACTGTCCTGATAGACCAGTGAAACCTCAAACTCAAAGGTTGCGCCGGATACATCACGCATGACCGGATACCGAGCAGTAAGCTTAAACTCTGGTTCAGGTGGGGGTTCCTCTTCAGATGGGGGCTCCTCCTGACTCGGCGGTAACCAAGCCAAGCCATTACTACCTTCCTGAGCGGCGAGTACAATTGAGCCTCCCAGTAAGCCGCTGAGCATGGCAAAGAGTAGGACAAGACAAAGCAGATAACGAGTTACTCTGAACCTATTCATAAATCATCCTCCCTTCGGGTTTTTGACGTGCTGGCTACTTTTAGCATTGTGTCAAATTTGATATGTAGTATATCTCTTGCTAAGAATTAATTCAAGTTTTGCTAGATTTGAGCATCTATGTAACCTTATATGGTTTGGCCGGTCTATCCTATATGATGAAACAAAATTGTTAAGATGTTGTTAAGTTAGGTCTAAAATTAAGTTTTTAGATTGAGCATCTACGTGAAATAGACTATAATTCGGGTAATAATGCACTATATTGGCGTAGATATAGTAGAAATAGACCGCATTGAAAAGGCTATAGCCTGTTGGGGGGAGCGATTTCTTCATCGCCTATATACCGATTCTGAACTCAAGCTGTGCGGACACAGCTCTTCATCTCTGGCTACCCATTTTGCCGGTAAGGAGGCGGTGATAAAAGCATTAGGCGGGCGAAGCCGGGGTTTTAGCTGGCGAGAGATTGAGATATTATCTGACCCCAGGGGCAAACCTTTGGTCCATCTTCATGGTAATACCCAAAATCAAGCCAGTGTCCTCGGTTTAGATAATTTCGCTATCAGTCTCTCCGATTGCGAACAATATGCCATTGCCTTCGTCGTCGGCGAAACGAAGTAAAAACTGGTTTTCCAAAGTAATAGTGAAAGGAGACATTAATGGGGTTAGCTAAACGGGCGGCTATAGGGTTTTTAGGCTTTCTTCTTTTTGTGTCTTTGTCAGCCTTTGCCTTTGGGTTTTGGGCGAATCGTACTGTTCTCAATCCTGACTTTGTTATCTCTCAGCTGGATAGGCTGGATGTGCCGTCACTGGCGGAGGGGATGCTGATAGAGCAAATTCCACAAGAAATGGGGTTTATGGCTGAGGCTCTGGATGACGTCATTACTGACCTTGAACCCTGGATGAGAGAGCAAGTAAGTACTGCTGTCTATGCCGGCTATGACTACCTCTTGGGCAAGAGTGAAAGCCTGAGCCTGGTAATTGACATGGGACCAATGAAGCAAAGTTTGAGAGACAGTGCCTGGCAGGCTTTTTTGGCGTCGCCACCGCCAGAACTTGCCGGAATACCGCCGGCTCTGGTAGAGCCGTATTTTAACGAATATTATGGCGAGTTTTCGGAGCAGATACCACCGACTGTTGAGATTAATGAAAGCATGATAGGCCCGGAGATTATGGCACGCCTGGAGCAGGCGAGGCGATATATTGGCTATTTGCAACTTGCCTACCGGGTTTCCATCGGGGCTATGATTGCTATAATCGTGGGTCTTGTTTTCTTGCATCGGGAGGTGAGGGGCGCTACCCGTTCCATAGGCATACCCTGCTTGACCTGCGGAATTTCTACCTATGTGAGCACGGTGGTTATCAAGTATTTTGCCGGGATGCAGGTGGCACAGTTTGGTCTCCCCGCCCAGCTCCAAGCCTGGCTGCCCCAGTTCCTTAGCGATGCCCTGGCTCCGCTCCAGATGTTGGGCATTGGTCTTATGGTGGCGGGGACGGCTCTGCTTATCGTCTCCTTCGTTTATAAGCGGCACCAGCCTTCAGTTGAATAGAAATTCTTGGTTAGCCCCTTTGACCATAGGTAGGTGAGGTGATAAAATTAAGGTAGTTTTTAAATTAGCTGGCTAAGGAGGGCTAAAGATGTCAGGGCATTCAAAGTGGTCTTCAATTAAGCATCAAAAGGGGGTAACTGATGCCAGGCGGGGTCAGCTTTTTACCAAGTTGACCCGGGAGATTATGGTGGCGGTGCGCCAGGGGGGCAGTAGCCCGGAAACAAATTTTCGACTGCGCTTAGCCGTACAGAAGGCTCGTGACAACAGCATGCCCTTAGATAATATAGAACGGGCGATTAAGCGGGCTAGTGGCACTATGGAAGGGGCGGCTCTGACCGAGATGGTCCTTGAGGGCTATGGTCCCAGCGGGGCGGCTATCCTGGTGGAAGCGCTTACCGACAACCGCAATCGTACTCTGCAGGACGTGCGCAATATATTTTCCCGGCATAATGGTAATCTGGGGGAGAGCGGCTGCGTCGCCTGGCTCTTTGATTCCAAGGGATTGATTACCATAAGGACTAATGAGCTGGATACCGAGGAATTGGCTCTGGAGGCTATTGATGCCGGTGCCGAGGATGTTACCGTGGAGAATAATTTTGTCGCCATTTATACCAGGCTTGAGGAGCTTGAGGCGGTCAGGAAGGCACTTGAGGAGAAAGACCGACCTATAACCTCGGCTGAGCTATCTATGGTGCCCAAGACTATGGTTGAGCTTGAAGAAAAGCCAGCGTTACAAACACTAAAGCTGCTGGACAAGCTGGAAGAGCTGGATGAAGTGCAGCGTGTGTCCAGCAATGTTAACTTTTCCGATTCTGTCCTGGAAAAATATCAGTCGCCGACCTAAAAGTATGAGGATTTTAGGCATTGACCCGGGCACGGTAACCATGGGCTACGGGGTAATAGACGGCAGGGATGATGAAATAGCTCTGGTTGAATGTGGTGTCCTGGACTGTCCGGTGCGCTCTCCAATAGGGGAGCGTTTGAGTTATTTATACGGTGAGTTGGAGCAAATTATCTCACGCTGTCAGCCTGATGTCGTGGCTGTAGAGCAACCTTTTGTCGCCAAGAATGTGAGGTCGACACTGACCATAGGTAAGGCTCAGGCAGTGGCTATCCTGGCCGCCGCCAACCGGGGAATCCCGTCCTATGAGTATCCCCCGGCTCAGGTAAAGCAGAGGGTGGCTGGTTACGGGGCTGGTTCCAAGGAGCAGGTCCAGGAGATGGTCAGGCTCCAGCTTGGTCTATCTGAGGTGCCTCAGCCATCCGACGTCGCTGATGCCCTGGCGGTGGCTATCTGCCACTGGCGTGAGGCACATCTAAGTAATCTTTTGGCTGAGAGTGAGCAGGAATGATAGCTGGTCTTCACGGTAGATTAGAGTCGCTGGGTGGTGACGGGGCGATTATAAATGTTGGCGGTATCGGATTTCGGGTATATATGCCGACCTCTACCCTGAGTTCACTGGGTAAAATTGGCGATGAGGTCCATCTTTATACTCACCTCCATCTCAGGGAAGATAATGCCACCCTCTATGGCTTCGGCACGGATGATGAGCTGAGGCTGTTTCAAACCCTGCTCGGCGTCTCGGGGCTGGGTCCCAAGCTAGCCCTGGCTATGCTGTCGGCGATGAGCCTGGACAAGCTGACAATGGCTATTGCCACCGGCAGTGTTGACCTGCTGACGGTAGTCCCGGGAATAGGCAAGAAAGTGGCTGACCGCCTTGTCCTTGAGCTTAAGGATAAGATAGCCGCTGGCTGGGTGACCACCCCGGCGGCTCAACTGGCCGAGGCAAACACCGACGTTTTAGCCGCCCTGACCTCCCTGGGCTATTCCGTTGCCGAAGCCACCCGCGCCGTAGCCACCCTCCCCCCATCCTCCGACCTGACCCTTGAGGAAAGGCTTAAGCTGGCGCTTCAGTATTTTACTGCTAAGTAAAAGGAGGGGTAGTGTGGAATTTCCTTATATTATAATTGTTGTCCTGGTGGTGGTAATTTTGATATTAGCCCTTAGACCGAGGCGGGTAAGAGTCCCTGATATTGAGGAGCTGGAGAGCAAACTCAGGTTTGCTTTAGCTTCGGCAACCTCAGTCCAGGAAATCCGAAACATCCTGGAAGGCTTACCTCACGACCTTCTGGAATCGATAACCCGCAGTCTGGGCAAGAGGACGGGCAAGCTAAACGAGCTTCTCGCCACCTTTGAGCTGACCCATTATGACCGGCTCTTCTATCTGGGCGAGCCTATTGACTTTGTCGGCGTCAAATACGGCGAGGGCATTGATTTCATCGAGGTCAAGACCGGCAAAGCCCGCCTGACCGAGGACGAAAAGAAGTTGAAAGAATTGATTGACTTAAAAATGGTCAACTACGTCCCCCTCTCCGTGCAAAGGATAGGCATCGCCGAGCACATTGAGCCCGAGGAAATTGAGCCTCAATCTGAGCCTTGAAAAAAAGATTAACCGGCACTACAATATTTTGGGGGGAAGTGATGGGCAGGCAAGAATATTCCACAGAAACTTTCTTTGGAAAATATGAGAGTCTCATAGGAGAACAGGTTGGCAAGGAGCTTGATGGCTTTGACAGACTGTTGCACGATATTGGTAACGACTGTCTAGTCAAATTATTTAACCTAGAGTATAAGGAAGAGGGACTAACAGCAGACGATTTGTTACAGGGAGACGCTCAGCAACGGTGCAAAATCCTGTCAGCAATTCTATATGATGACGCTCTCTGGAGACTTGAAGCTGCGTATTTGATGATATGTATAGGCTTATTAAATGTTGCCTATGCCAACTTGCGAGAGTCATTGGAAGCACTGATTACAGCATTTATCGTGGAAAGAGTTGATGCACAGGCGATAAAGTTTTTGAAAGGAGAGAAAGTAGACCAAAGACTAATTGCAAAGTACATAAACCCGGATTATAACCGTTGGTTGAAAGATATGAAAAAGGCATTTAGTAACTGGGGAGTTCATACGAAATTTGAGTCTGTTCAACTGACCAGTCTGTTCGGCCCTGGTAGATTTGATAAAATAGTAGCTGAAGTCCCCAAGGTTAATAGACCTCTCAAATTGCGTGACGGATTTGTTGACGCTGCCTCTAGGTGTATTAAACAGGGAGGAGACCTAAGCATCTTGTTTGGATGGCTTATGAATATACCTGTTCGCAGTTAGGTCTGTGGCTTGTACAAGTAACTTTATTTCATTATGTCTCAGTTTGAAATAGTCTCGGATTTTAAGATGACGGGTGACCAGCCCCAGGCGGTGGACGGGCTGGTGGCGGGGCTAAATAAGGGCTTCAGATGCCAGACCCTGCTCGGGGTTACCGGCAGCGGTAAAACATTCACTATGGCTAATGTCATTCAGCGGGTCAACCGACCGACCCTGGTTATCAGTCACAACAAGACATTAGCCGCCCAGCTCTGCACCGAGTTCAAGGAGTTCTTCCCCAATAGCGCCGTGGAATACTTTGTCAGCTATTACGATTACTACCAGCCTGAAGCCTATATCCCCCGCACCGATACCTATATTGAGAAGGAGACCGATATCAACGATGAGATTGATAAATTGCGCCACGCCGCCACCCGTGCCCTGTTTCAACGCCGTGACGTGATTATTGTCGCCTCGGTATCCTGTATCTATGGCCTGGGTGAGCCTGAGGAATACCATAGCTTTGTCTGTAGCCTTAAGCGGGGTGATGGTTACCGACGGGACAAAATCCTGAGGCAACTGGTGGATATGCAGTATGAGCGCAATGATATTGACTTCACCCGGGGCAGGTTTCGTATTCGTGGCGATACCCTGGAGATTCAGCCGGCTTATGAGGAGTTGGCACTGAGGGTTGAGTTCTTTGGCGATACTATTGACCGCATTGTCGAGATAGACCCGTTGACCGGGGAGATGCTGACCGAGTTAGATTCGGTGGATATCTATCCCGCCAAGCACTTTGTTACCTCTCACGACAAGCTGATGAGGGCTATTGACAGCATCAAGCAGGAACTGGGGGAAAGGCTGCACGAGTTAAAGAGTCAGGGGAAGTTCCTGGAGGCGTCACGGCTGGAGGCACGCACCAACTACGATATTGAAATGCTGGGGGAAGCCGGGTACTGTACCGGGGTGGAGAACTACTCCCGCCACCTATCAGGGCGGGCGGTGGGGAGTCCGCCGTGGACGCTGCTCAACTATTTCCCTGATGACTTCCTGCTGTTTATTGATGAATCACACATGACCCTCCCCCAGATTCGGGGCATGTATCACGGCGACCGCTCCCGTAAGGAGACCCTGGTGGAGTATGGCTTTCGTCTGCCCTCAGCCCTGGACAACCGTCCGCTCAATTTCACCGAGTTTGAGCAACGGATTAACCAGGTTGTTTACACCTCAGCTACGCCGGCAGATTATGAGTACCAGCACAGTCAGCAGGTGGTGGAGCAACTGGTCCGACCTACCGGACTTCTTGAGCCCACGGTTGAGGTCAAGCCGACCACGGGGCAGATTGATGACCTCCTTGACCAGATAAAGACCCGGGTTAACAAAGGCGAGCGCTGTCTGGTGACTACCTTAACTAAAAGGATGGCTGAGGAACTGGCTGAGTATCTAATAGAGATGGGGATAAAGACCCATTACCTTCATTCTGAAATTAACACCTTGGAAAGGGTGGAGATACTGCGTGACCTCCGCCTTGGTGTTTATGATGTAGTCGTCGGTATAAATCTACTCCGGGAGGGGCTTGACCTGCCTGAGGTCAGTCTGGTGGCGATTCTGGATGCCGATAAGGAAGGCTTTTTGAGGTCAGAGGGAGCCCTAATCCAGACCATGGGGCGTGCCTCTCGCCATATAGATGGGCACGTTATTATGTACGCCGACGTTACTACCAATTCTATGGCTAACGCTATAGGCGAGACCCAGCGCCGCCGCCAGACTCAGGAAGCCTATAATAGAGAGCATAATATAACTCCCCAGGGGATAAGGAAAGCCATCAGAGACATCACCGAGCGGGTGCGGGCTGTAGCCGAAACTCGTACTCCCTATGTGGCGGTGCCTATCGCCAAAGAGGATATAGCCCGCTTGATTAAAGAGCTGGAGTCGTGGATGAAGACCGCCGCCAGAAACCTGGAGTTTGAAAAAGCGGCCCTGCTGCGCGACCGCATCATTGAGCTAAGAAAAGATTTAGATTAACTCAGGGACTAACTTTTGTCCTTCGCTGTTTAAATTTGCCGCGTATATTATTCTCCTTGACATTTGCCATTGAGCGAATTATCTTTAAAGCTATGCCGGTATTAATTGTAACCAATGAGAACTCTGGTGTAGATAAGTATAGTCAGGAGATAGCCAAGAGGCTAAATGTTAAGATAGTTGAGAGTAAGAGATACCTGTCTTTGATAGAGGCTTACCGGCTGTCAAGGCTAATCAGGGGAGAGGGTGATGTTATCCACCTGCCAAATCAAAACTTTGCCAGGTATGCCCTGTTTGGTAAGAATCCGTTTATAGTTACTGTACATGACCTGGTAAGGACTTGCTTTAGGTTTGACGGAGAAGCAGTTATAGAAAGGATATTGTTAAGGCTTGATATAAGGGGCATTAAGCGGGCAAGTCACATAATAGCCGACTCTCACAATACCAGAAATGACCTGATTGAATATTTGAAAGTGCCAGATAGTAAGATTAGTGTAATCTACTGCGGGGTAGACCATAGCATCTTCAAACCATATAACGTAAAGCTCCTTGATAAACCATATATACTATATGTTGGCTCTGAGAGGCTGAGAAAGAACTTGGACAGACTGTTTGAAGCATTTGCTAAGTTAAAGAAAGAATTTCCAGAATTAAAATTAGTCAAGGTAGGAGTATCAGGAAGGTCTGGAAAATACCGGAAGAATACAATGAAGAAATTAGCTAGTTTAGGAATAACAGAGGATGTTATCTTTATTGACCATGTCTCTGAATTGGAGCTAGCCTATTACTATTCCTCCGCCCAGCTACTGGCTTATCCCTCGCTTTACGAGGGCTTTGGGCTTCCCCCGTTAGAAGCTATGACCTGCGGCTGCCCGGTGGTAACATCTAATACCTCTTCTCTACCAGAGGTGGTAGGTGAGGCAGGCATTATGGTTGACCCGCACGATGCTGATAACCTGGCTCAAGCGATGAGGCAAGTTTTAACTGATAGTGAACTAAGAGATAATATGATTAGGAAGGGGCTGGAACAGTCAAAGAAGTTCTCCTGGGAAAAGGCAGCCGAGCAAACACTGGAGGTCTATAACAAGGTGGCCGAGCTGGGACTGTGGAATAATAAACGAAAGATGTAGAGAGCAGGCAGAATCCTATGAACAAGAAAACTGTACTAATTACTGGAATATCGGGTTTCATCGGCAGCCATATGGCGAAATATTTGCTTGATACTGGAAACAAGGTCTATGGATTAGTAAGAAGGAGAGCAGATGGCTCAAAGCCAAGGAACTTGCTGGATAAAGGCATTTATGATGAAGTGCACTTGATTGAG
>JAUWIC010000034.1 GCA_030605575.1 Dehalococcoidia bacterium | reverse complement strand
GTAACCATTGTTTATCGAAGGTCAAGAAATGAAATGCCAGCTAATGAGGAAGAAGTAGAGCAGGCGGAGCAAGAAGGAATCCGACTTCAATTCTTAGCAGCACCAGTAAGTGTAAGCGCCCTGAACGGCAAGGTTGACTCTATAGAGTGCATCCGGATGGTTCTGGGAGAACCTGACAGTTCAGGTAGGCGAAGACCAGAGCCAATAACTGGTTCAGAATTCACTATGAAAGTAGATACAGTAATTATGGCTATTGGCCAGACGCTTGACACTTCTAGCTTTGACAAAGACAGTCAGGTAGAGCTCAACCGCAGAGGATACATCAACACCAATGAGGAAACGATGGAAACCTCCATGGAAGGGGTATTCGCTGGTGGTGACTGTAGTTCAGGCCCAGCTACTGTAGTAGAAGCGGTAGCCGCTGGGCAAAGAGCGGCAATTTCTATAAACCAATACCTCAGCGGCCAGCAAATTGCTCCAGAGACAAAACCTTATAATTGCACCAAAGGTGATTTAGCTGAGATTGATATCACCGACTATGAGCAGGTAGAGCGTATCCCAAGAACTGAAATGCCCGTCCTCAACCCAGAAGAGCGGAAGGGGAACTTTGCCGAGATTGAGCTTGGGTTCACTGAGGAAATGGCTAAACATGAGGCCGGGCGCTGTCTAGCCTGCGGTTGCCAGGATGTATTTGAGTGCCGGTTACGGGAGCTGGCTACCGAGTACCAGGTAAACGACATTCACTATGCTGGCCGTAAGCGCCACCTGCCCATAAATGAGAACGAGCACCCACATATCCTGAGAGACCTCAACAAATGTATATTATGTGGGCGTTGTGTCAGAATATGCGACGAGGTTCAGGGTATCGGTGCTCTGGGCTTTACTAACCGCGGCTTTGGCACCAAGGTTGAACCAGCCCTGGGTATGCCTCTATGCGAAACGAACTGCGAATCCTGCGGGCAGTGTATCTCTACCTGCCCTACCGGGGCTTTAACCCCTAAGGTCCATTTACCCCAGCCAGGGCCCTGGGAACTTGAGACTGTGGCTACTACCTGTCCTTACTGCGGTATCGGCTGTAACCTAGAATTGAATATTATCGGGGATAAAATAGTAAAAGTTACCTCCCCGGTTAATAGCCCGGTAAATAATGGTAACCTGTGCAAGAAAGGTGCCTTTAAGCCTTGCTCTCTCGGCGACTTAAAGCGGCTCAAAACGCCCCTTATTAAACGAAATGGCGACTTAATTGAAGCCAGTTGGGATGAAGCCATAGCCCTAGCCAGTGAAGGTCTGAGACAAATCAGGGAGCGAAGTGGTGGCGAGAGGCTGGCTGTCCTGTCATCCCCCCAACTAACTAATGAAGAGAACTATCTAGCCCAAAAGCTGGCTCGAGTAGCCTTAGGGACTAATAATATAGGCAGTCTAAGCGTCCCGGTGGTAAGTGACGAGCTGGCACAGAGTTTGGGCAAAAATGCTTCCACTTGCTCTTATAACGACATTCTAACCAGCGACCTTATCCTCGCCTTCGGCAGTGACCTCACCGAGGAATATCCAATAATCTCGCTAAAGGTCAGGGAGGCGGTAGCTAAGGGAAGCAAACTGGTTGCATTTAATCACCGCGCCACAAGAATGGACCCCCTAGCCACCATCACTCTGAAGGTTAATCCCAGAACGAGCACCGGACTGCTTAGAGCCATGCTGAACTATATCCTCTCCTACGGGCTCACTGATTATGATTTTGTTCGCTCCCGAACCACTGGCTTGGAAAGACTTGCCCAGGAGGTGAGAAAATATCCGTTAGAAAAGCTCGCCGACACACTCTGGATAAAACCAGCCAGAATTATTGAAGCCATCCACCTTTATATTCGAGCCCAAAGACCGGTAATAATAGTCAATGCTGATACCATCACCCCCGCCGAGCTCACCCTAATCAGCAACCTAGCCTTAATCACCGGCAATATAGGGCGAAGTAGTGCCGGGATAATAGCTCTCCGCACCGCTGGTAACGCCCAGGGACTGATTGACATGGGGGTGAGCCCAAACTACCTCCCCGGACAGCAACCAATCGCTGATGTAGCTGTCAGACAGAAGTTTGAAGCGGCCTGGGGTAAGCCCATACCTGGTGAGGAGGGCAGAGACGCAATTGCCATTATTCAAGGGATAGAGGCAGGCCACATCCAGGGCATCCTCGCTTTAGGTGGCGAGGCTACCGGAAAAATAGGCAATGCCATATTTGAAGTCCCGATTTTCTCCGTGCTTATTGATACCGTGTTCCCGGAAACGCCGCCATATCCTGATGTAATTCTGCCCGGAGCCAACTTCACCGAAAGCAAGGGCACCTATACCAATTGCGAACGCCGAATTCAACACCTGCGCCGGGCTATCTCCCCACCAGCGGGTAAGGAGAACTGGGAGATTATCTCAGCCTTATCAACCAGCCTAGGCTATCCCATGAATTATCCATCAGTTTCAAGCATCTATAGAGAAATCGCCAAACTTGCTCCTGCTTTTAAGGCTGGAAAAGAAAGGCAATGGCCATTCCTTAATAATGGCCGATTTAATTTTGAGGATGGTCTAGGCCGACTTCGGCTTGTTGAACCCGAGAGTTATGAAACCCTGGAAGCCTTGACCAGCCTGTCCTAAAGGCAAACTCAGCCCTCATGAAGTAAATTAAGCATAGCTGTGTGAAACCTTCCGTTGGAGAACAGCAGGTCACTGGTCTCTAACTTCCACGGGTTGCCCTTAAAATCAGTTACCTCTCCTCCTGCCTCTTGAACCAACAGAACCCCGGGGGCAACATCCCACGGTTCAATCTTAGTGGTGAAGTAGGCCTCCCCCTTCCCGGCTGCCACCCAGGCTGTTTCCAAGCCAGCTGAGCCAAGCTTGCGCACATCCATCACTTCCGGGTAAACCTTGGTTAACAGCCGGCCGGTCCTCAATCTATCCCTTTCCCCACCTTCGCAGTAAAACAGATAACTTTGCCCCAGGTCAGAAGTTTCTGAGACATGAATTCTTCTTTGATTGAGGTAGGCTCCGTTCCCTTTTTCGGCCAAATAGAATTCCCTAATTGCTGGGGCGTAGACTGTGCCTAAAAGAAGTTCTCCCCTGTGCATCACCGCGACGCAAACTGAAAACAGGGGATTTGAACCAGCAAAACCACTGGTGCCATCCAGAGAATCTACAATCCAAAGCCAGTCGGGGTCGCCTTTTAACAGACCGCTCTCCTCAGTCAGAAGGCTGTGTTGCGGATACCTCTTCCTGATTTCCCGGATAATCAGCTCATCAATCATCTTGTCATATTTGGTTACAGCTTCTTTAACTGAGCAACGCATTTTGAGCAGCTGTTCATCTTTTCCAAAATGGGAAAGCAATATATCACCTGCCCGCCTGACCAAATTTTCGATAAAACCTATCATTGAAGAACCCTCACTCTTGCCAGGTTGGATTATAGCATAGGCTCTGCCATATAACTATACCAACCGGCAACAGTTGGCTTTCCGCAACCAGGTCACCCCACGAAAAGACTAGCCTGACATCACTAAACTAAGCTATAATTGGCATTGAATAATGGAAGGAGGCACATAGATGGCAGTTGAGAGCCTGGAAAACCTGAAAAGAGCCGTCATAGAATACGACACTGAAGGTGCCGCCAGCTGGGCCAGGAAAATAGTAGAGGAGAAGGTAGACCCTATCATCGCCCTGGATGCGCTGACCGAGACCATCAGGGAGGTCGGCGACCGCTTTGGTAGGGGCGAACTCTGGCTTCCCGACCTGGTTGGGGCAGCCGAGGCCATGCAAGCTGCCACGCCCATTCTAGAAGAAGAGCTTAAGAAAACAGGGGCGAAGCG
>JAUWIC010000048.1 GCA_030605575.1 Dehalococcoidia bacterium | reverse complement strand
ACTGATATTATTGTTGCCAGCGCTAAAGCTTATATAAATGCTCTTAATAGACTATTGGCGGCCAGGGGAGTGGCTGGGTAGGCTTTTTAATAGAGGTACCGGGTGGTAATTGAAATAGAAGTGATTCCTCCGTCTCCTGCTGGCTTATATTTACTCTCTGCGGTTACTACGTGTAGTTACATTGATTGTACTATTTCTAACCTCAGCCTATCCGATTACTTTCCTGAACGCTCTAAAGAGGGGGAACTACATTGACTTTAGCCGAAAAGATACTGGCGGCTCATACTGATGAGAGAGAGGTTAGCCCGGGCGAATTTGTCAATGTCAGGGTAGACCTGATTCTGGCTAATGATATTACTGCCCCTATTGCTATAAGAGAGTTTCAAAAAATAGGGGTGGGCAGGGTCTTTGACCCCCAAAAGGTAGTGATGGTGCCTGACCACTTTGTCCCCAATAAGGACATTGCTTCTGCTGAGCAGGCTAAGCTGATGCGGGAGTTTGCTTACGAGCAAGGCATACTATATTTTGAAATCGGACAGTCGGGTATTGAGCATGTGCTTTTGCCTGAGCAGGGTCTGGTGCTGCCCGGGGATGTGGTTATCGGGGCTGATTCGCACACCTGTACCTATGGGGCTTTAGGTGCCTTGGCTACCGGCATGGGGTCAACCGATATTGCCGCGGCGATGGCAACCGGGGATGTCTGGATGAAGGTGCCACCGACTATTAAGCTGATTTACCACGGCAGTTTGGGGGAGTGGGTAGGGGGTAAAGACTTGATACTGTATACCATCGGTAATATTGGGGTTGATGGTGCTCTGTATTCGGTAATGGAGTTCACCGGTGAGGTAATAGACTCCCTATCTATGGACGGACGATTCACTATGGCTAATATGGCTGTTGAGGCTGGAGCCAAGGCTGGTATGTTTAGGGTAGATAATAGGACTCAGCTTTACATAAAGCCTCGTGCCCGACGCCCATATAGGGTTTATGAACCAGATAATGATGCTGAATACGCTCAGGTTATTGAGTATGATGTCTCTGATATCGAGCCCCAGGTTGCCTTGCCTCACTCACCGGCTAACACTAAGCCGGTCAGTCAGGTAGGAGATATAGAGATTGACCAGGCGGTGATTGGTAGTTGCACTAACGGTCGTATTGAGGATTTGCGCCTAGCTGCCCACATATTGAAACGGAGAAAGGTTCACCCCAGGGTGCGGTGCATTATCATCCCTGGCTCACAGCAGGTATATCTTGATGCCCTGACTGGAGGACTGATAGAGATATTTGTCAGGGCCGGGGCGGTGGTCAGTACCCCGACCTGTGGTCCCTGTCTGGGTGGTCATATGGGGGTTCTGGCTGATGGTGAAAGGTGCATCTCAACCACCAACCGCAACTTTGTCGGCAGGATGGGCAGTCCCAAATCGGAGGTCTACCTGTCTAACCCAGCCATTGCCGCCGCCAGCGCTATAGCTGGTAGGATTGCCAGCCCAGAGGAAATAAAATGAAGATGGTTAGAATTGAAAGATGGGTTATGAATAGACCACATCATGCCCAGCAAGCTATTAATCGTGCTGAAAAATTATTACATTTTGTAAGTTTGAAACAAAAACAGAATTTCCTGGAAGTGGGATGCGGTAGCGGGGTAGTATCCAAACATGTAGCTAAAAAGTATCGGTTAAATGTTACTGGCGTTGATGTCGACCCAGAACAAATTCAGCTGGCACAAGCCAGCATTGATGCTATACCAAATGTTCATTTTTTGGAAGCCGATGCCACCAATTTGCCTTTTCCCGATAATGACTTTGATATCGTATTATCGTTTGGGGTCATGCACCACATATCTAACTGGTTAGATGCTCTAAGAGAAATAAAGAGGGTGTTAACGCCTAAGGGTTATTTTATATACGCCGACCTTATTTTCCCGGAATTGATAGCCAAATTCGGTCGGTCATTTAAGCACAGGTATGGTATTACGACAAAGCACGATTTGAATTCGTTTATTCAAGAGAACGGTTTTTCTACAATTCACGCCTCAATGACCAACGCATTAGTCTGGCATCATTGTGAATTTGTGTATCAGAGTAATTAAGCCGGTGATGGATTATGGCAGAAAATGTTGAAGTGGGGCGGCTAGGACGTTCAAATAGGCTAGAACTGCTTGAGTTGTTAACTCAAGCTTTTAAAGAGCACCCTTTGATTCCAGCCCTTGATGCTAAACCAGAGGCAACGGGACCACTGATGAACGCTTTTCTTGACTGCTTCGGAGGGGCCAAAAGAGTCTTACTGTACGGGATTCGGAAAGATAATAAGCTTGTTTGTGCTTCACTTTCTTTAGATTCTACAGTA
>JAUWIC010000070.1 GCA_030605575.1 Dehalococcoidia bacterium | reverse complement strand
AAATGTTGATGGTAAGAAAATAGGAAGTTGGGAGCTTACCGCTCCCTGGCGTTTGTGTAAACACAGCATTACCATACCGCCTGAAAATACCCGGTGATGAAGCTAAGCAGATTTTGAAGAGGGTTAAGGATTTGGAACTTGATATAAAGTTTATTGTATTAACCCACGGGCATATAGACCATACCGGTGTCTTAAAAGAGGTTAAGGAAGCCACCGGCGCTGAGGTGGCTATTCATGGTGATGATGTTGAGCATCTCCAGGACCGGCTCGTAGCTGTAACCTTCGGTCTTTCTTATTCCACTCCACCTCCCCCAGACAGATTACTTAAAGGTGGGGAGAGCCTAGATATTGGCGATTTGCATTTTGAGGTTCTTCATACCCCGGGTCATACCCCGGGGGGTATTTGTTTGCTGGGGGAGGGGGTAGTGTTCAGCGGTGATACCCTGTTTAATTATGGCGTCGGTAGGACTGATCTCCCTGGTGGTAATTACAGCCAGCTGATGAATAGCCTTCAGACCAGGCTTATGACTCTGCCCGATAATACTATTGTTTACCCCGGTCACGGAGCAGCTACTACTATCAGTGCCGAGCGGAAGGGTAATCCCTTCCTGAGCGGTTAACCTTGCTTCTAAATTATCCCGCCAAAGGCAACCAGGACCGGTGCCAGAACCAGAGCTACTATTGACATTAGCTTTATCATGATATTCAAGGACGGTCCTGCGGTATCTTTCATGGGGTCACCCACCATATCACCGACAACTGCCGCTTTATGAGCCTCTGAGCCCTTGCCACCGAAAGCACCTCTCTCTATCCATTTCTTGGCATTGTCCCAGGCGCCGCCAGCATTGGCAAAGGTAATAGCTAGTATGAAGCCACTACCAACGGCTCCGATTAAGAACCCGCCCAGGGCAAGAGGTCCCAATATGAGTCCGATGATGATGGGCACCACTATTGTCATTACGCCGGGAGCAATCATTTGCTTTATGGCGTCTCTTGTGCAGATATCCACACATTTTCCGTACTCAGGCTTGGCCTTCCCCTCCATCAGCCCCTTTATCTCGCGAAATTGCCGGCGAACCTCATTAACTATCGAGAAGCTGGTCTTGCCGACAGCATTCAGGGTCATGGCACAGAAAATAGCTGGCAGCATAACTCCGAGTAGGATACCGGCAATAACATGGGGGTCAAGCAAGCTAATCGCAGCAAATTTAATGCCTACTGCCTGGGTGTAAGCCAGCAGCAGGGCTAGGGCGGTAAGTCCAGCGGCGCCAATGGCGAAGCCTTTACCGGTGGCCGCCGTAGTATTACCCAGCGAATCTAGGGCATCGGTTCGTTCCCTGATTTCGGGGGGTAGGTCTGACATCTCAACTATTCCCCCGGCGTTATCGGCTACCGGTCCGTAGGCATCGGTGGCATCCTGTATGCCCAGGGTTGATAGCATACCCACCCCAGCCATAGCAATGCCGTAGATATCGGCAAAGTGGTGGGCAATCATAATGGCGGCTACTACCAGAATAATAGGGGGTAAGGTGCTCATCAGACCAGTGGCAAAGCCTCTGGTTATAAGTGTCCCGGCTCCGGTTTGGGATGCTTCTGAAATTCGGAGCGTTGGTTTATAGGCGTAGGAGGTGAAGTAATTGGTGCTCTCTCCAATTAAGACGCCGGCAATGAGACCAGCTAGGATAGCCCAGAATATGCCAATATCAGCGTTAAGCAGACGAACTGCTAAGAAGGCAAAAACAGCGGTTAGGATTGATGCCGTAACTGTACCCCGGCGGAGAGCATTGAGTAATGCTCCCATCTGTAGCGTTTTGCCTACCCTGACCAGGAATATCCCAATAATGGAGGCGACAATACCCCCGGCGGCAACCATCATAGGTAGAAACCAGGCGGTAGCCATATTGGGTACTAGTGGTTTGCCCAGGGTAATTGAGAAGGCGGCTATCGTCCCTAGTGCCATGGTGGCAATAATTGAATCAACATAGGATTCAAAAAGGTCGGCGCCCATGCCAGCCACATCACCAACATTGTCGCCAACGAAATCAGCGATAACTGCTGCATTTCGGGGGTCATCCTCGGGGATTCCCTTCTCAACCTTGCCGACTATATCAGCCCCGGTGTCGGCGGCTTTGGTGAATATACCGCCACCCACCCTGGCAAATATGGCTACAGATGAGGCACCGAAGCCAAAGCCGGGGATAATCTTTAGAAAGTCAGGATTGCCCTGGAAGGCAAAGTAGAGGACACTCAGCCCAAGGATACCGATGCCAACAACACACAATCCCATTACTGCTCCGCTGCGGAAGGAGACCCTTAAGCCATCATTTAGGCTCTTTTGGACTGCGGCGGCAGTTCTGGAGTTGGCTCTGATGGCCATGTTCATACCAAGATAGCCAGCTAGAGCCGAGCAACCGGCACCGAAAACGAAAGCCAGGGTTACCCACCAACCGAGCATAGGTATTAGGCCTAGAACAACAGCCACCACCGCCACGAATAGAAACAGGATTTTATACTCTCTACCCAGAAAGGCTAAGGCACCCTCTTTAATGGCGGCTGATATTTCCCTTATCCTCGGTGAGCCTTGGTCCTGTTTCAATACATAACGAGCCATAAAACCGGCAAGACCAAGTCCTGAAGCACCACATATTACGGCCACTGTCATTGGGTTCATTATTTACGCTCGCATCCAGCTAATAAAATTAGTCTAGCCATCTACCGAAGATTGTCTTCGAATTCACCCAACCTTTCCTCAAGGGCTTTTTGCCTTATAACTAGTGTTAGGTCACTGCGCGTCTTCTCTAGGATGCCTCTGACCCTATCGGTGGTGTGGCGTAGACCACCGGTTATAGCATCAGGGAAGTTCATAGTAACTAAAATGTTGTAAATATCATCCATAGCTGATAGTAATTCGTCACCTCGCGATAGGTCACCCTTTCTCATACTGTCCAGGAGGTAACGCCTTAGCTCGCCTACAGCTTCACCCAGCCCGTTCAGGTAGGCGGTGAAGTCAATGCCCAGTTCATCAGGGGTAGGTGGTTGGTTTCCCGTCACCAGGGCAAGGGTGATACTTCCTTCAGCAAACTCCTTCTGAGCATCTCTGATAAAGCCAGTGCTGCTAAGCTCACTGTAATCAGCAATAGCTTGCTCTGCCTGGTTAAGCAGGTTGCGGGCTGATTGAAGCAATCCTTTAGCCCGGTCAAACTCCTGGCGGTGCATAGTAAGGATGGCGTTGCTGCAGTAGCGGATTACCTCACGACATAGGGGTAGTGCCTTTTCTCGGGCGGTATCTTTGGCGGAAAAGCTCAGCCGAATCTGGTCAGCAATTGAATCTAAATTATCGGTTAGTCTACTCATTTTGCACCTCAAGTCTGGCTACTATTTGTCGGGCTGCCTCTTCTGGAGACTCAGCCTGAAGTATAGCGCTAATTACGGCTACCGAACTAGCCCCGGCCGCTATAACTTCAGCCGCATTATCTTGAGTAATGCCACCAATAGCCACCAGGGGCAAGCTTACTGCCTGTCTGATTTGGCGTAGCCCGTCTAGACCAATAACCTTGGCCGTTTCTTTGGAGGTAGTGGGATATATTGAGCCGACGGCAATGTAGTCCGCCCCCTCAGATTCAGCGGTAACAGCCTGGTCAACAGTAGTTGTTGAGCAACCCAGAATTTTATCTATCGGCAGTAGTTTGCGGGCTACCTTGGTGGGCAGGTCATTCTGCCCCAGGTGCAGTCCATCGGCATCAGCGGCCAAGGCTATATCAAGGTAGTCATTTACGATAAAAAGCACATTATGCTCAGCGCATAGCTCTCTAAGCTGTTGAGTGATAGGTAGCAGCTCCTTTTTACTCAGGAGCTTATCGCGCAGTTGAATTGTTCTGGCGCCACCACGGATTATCTGACTGGCTACTTCAAGGTGACTGCGCCTCTTCAGGGCTTGGGTATCTATAATGGCGTAAAGCCCGGGTATATGCTTTATCTTATCCTGGCGGAGTAGCCTGGACAGTAAATTTCGTTCTATTGTGTAAAGATTGAACCGGGCCTGTTTGAACTTCTCTGAGTTTAACTTAGGTGTAATGCCCGGGAGCTTAGCCAGCTCCTCCACAGTTCTCAGTGACTCCTGAACCCTTCTGGAGTTAGCCACTACCATTAGCGGTAGCTCTCTCGGCTTCTCCTGCTCCGGAACTTCAATATTAATACCAACGTCACCCTCTGAGTTTCGAGCCTGAAGGAGCTGTTGGTTAAACGACGGGTCGCCTGTTACCAGCTCGTGGCGCATAGTTTTTAGCTGCTGAGTTAGACTGGCATCATTAAGCAGTAAGCGGGCTGTGTCTTCAAGAAGGCGAAGCCCCTCACCAATACGGTTCAAATTGGCATCAATAATGCGTAGTGTTTGTCCTGATATTGCTTCCGGTGAAGGCATATCTGTAATCCCTTAGTAGTTATTCTAGCATAGTTAGATTAGTCGGTAAACGATAATTCTCAGAGATTGTTTATTAACCTCACCCCCTTTATCCCCCTCTCCTTCAAAAGGAGAGGGGGAAAGAGATTTTAGAGAGGGGCTTCGCCCCTCTCTTACCTACACTCCCCCTTCCCTTAATAAGGGAAGGGGGTCAGGGGGATAGGTTGCTACAATCTCATTATCAAGCTTCGCTTACCGCATTTTCAATGAGTTCAATTCGTGATAGCTTCCCATTCTGGTCTAGTTCTACCGCCACGACATCAATGCGCCATAGTGGTGGTAAATTATTATGAGTCTGCCGATAGTGGGCAGCTGTAGCCTTCATCCTTTCTCTCTTGGCTGGTGTGATTGACTCCTCAGGGCTGCCGAATTCCGAGCTCTTTTTAGCTCTTACCTCAATAAAGACCAGGGAGTCTCTGTGCTTGGCGACAATATCAATCTCTCCTCGAGGACAGCGGTAGTTAGTTTCTAAGATACGGTAGCCCCGTTTCTTAAGGAAACCCTTGGCTAGTTTTTCACCCAGAATACCAGTGTCTCGACGCTTCATTTCTAAGCTGACCTGTTTATAACTCGATATAGGTCTTGGGGGCAAAGTTGGTTTCAAATGTCCAGATTGTAGCGATACCCTTTCTCAACCGGTAAATAGTTACTATGTCATAGCCCTCTTTTTCCACCAGTGGCTTTAAGAATGGACGTTTGGCTATTACTTCGTCTTTTAGTGTCCTGTCTTCTACAAATTCAACGGCGCCGCTGACCCTTATCTGGATACCGTCCTTGTAATTGTTAAAACATAGTTCCACTTTTGGATTCTCGCACAGTTGTTTATGTATATCCTTTATCGTGTATGACTGGAATATAATTCCGTCTTCATTGGCTTTGTGTATACCTATAGCGCGTACGTGTGGTTCATCTCCCTCTAACGTGGCGAGGTGGCAAGTGCGATTGGCATTCAAAAATGCGAATATTTCACTTTTGTCCATAAAAACCTTCTTTTTGCTTTTTATTCCTGGGATAGACACCCTTGCGGCATAATGTCTCTAACTGGTTTAAAAGATTGGCGGTGGATAGGGCATGGTCCCAGGCGGCGAAGGCAGGAGAGATGCTCCTCGGTGCCATAGCCTTTGTGTTGGGCTAATCCATAGCCGGGGTAAATTCTATCAAACCCTATCATCAGACGGTCTCGAGCCACTTTAGCCATGATGGAAGCGCAGGCAATTGAGAAGCATAGCTTGTCACCGTTGGTTATTCCCTTTTGAGGCAGTGGCACCTCGGGAAGACGCATATAGTCTATGAGGAGAGACTCGGGCGGTGGCGAAAGCCGGTCAATAGCTGACTTCATAGCCAACCGCGTCGCCTTAATTATACCCTGGGCATCTATTACCTCAGGCGGAGCCAGGCTGATGCCTATTGAGATGGCTATTTGATGGATATTATGAAACAGGAGTTCGCGTTTGGCTGGGCTCAGTTGCTTGCTGTCTTTTACCTGGTCCAGCCAGGGTGCCTCTATACCACAGGGCAGGATAACGGCGGCGGCTACTACCGGTCCAGCCAGGGCACCCCGCCCAACCTCATCAACCCCAGCGATAAGCTGATAACCTTGCGCCTCAAGCCTTTTTTCTTCAGCAAAGGATGGTTTCTGAAGATTATTTATCAACCCTATCCCCTTTAAGCACCCAGAAAAATCTTCGATTTTCCTGGGAACCCGCTTTATCCCCTTCCCCTTCACAAGGGGAAGGGGAATTAGTTATATAAGAGAGGCTTCGCCTCTCTTTACCTCTCTTCTATTATTCCCCCGCCCAGGAGAGCATCACCCTGATAGAATACCACGGCTTGACCGGGAGTAATTGCCCTCTGAGGTTTGAGAAACTGTACCTCGGCTCTCCCATGGCGAATGTATAGTTTTGCCACCGCCTCGGGTGATTTATAGCGAATTTTAGCTGTTACATTGATTGGCTGTTGGGGGGCTTTGCCTGATACCCAGCTCAGATTACTGGCCAGGAGTCTATTACTTAATAGCTGGTCTCTGGTGCCGACCACTAATCTATTATTGGCAGTATCCAGCCTGAGCACATATAGGGGCTCATTTGAGGCAAGCCCCAAGCCCTGCCTTTGCCCTATAGTATATCGGGCTAAACCATTGTGTTTACCTAAAACCTTGCCCTCAATATCAGTAATGTCCCCGGGTTTGATGGGGATGTGTTGGGCGATAAATGACCGGTAGTCATTATCGGGGATAAAGCAAACGTCCTGGCTGTCGTGCCGGCTGCTGGTGGGCAAGCCCCGTTCAGCGGCTAGTCTCCTTGCCTCAACTTTGCGGAGGTTGCCTAAAGGCAGCAGCAAATGTTGAAGCTCCCTTTGCCCCAGGGTGTAGAGGAAATAGGACTGGTCTTTGGTCAGGTCAACTGCCTTTAACAGGCTGTAGCCGTTGGGTGAGTGCTCAATTCGGGCATAGTGCCCGGTGGCTAGGTAGTCAGCCCCCATTCCCAGTACTCGGTCAAGGAGGAGACCAAATTTGATGTGCTGATTACAGGTAATACAGGGATTTGGCGTTCGCCCCAGACTATACTCACGGCAGAAGTAGTCAACGACCAGACTTCTAAACCCGGTCTCAAAGTTGAGCTTATGGAGAGGAATATCCAGGAGCTGGCAGGTGTGGTCTAAACCTGAGATGTTGTGGTCTGCCCATAGTTGCATATAGACGCCGCTAACATCATAGCCAGCTTCTTTTAGCCGGGCGGCAGCTAGTGACGAGTCCACCCCGCCACTCATAGCCACCGCAACTCGCGTGTTACCCATGTCTCAAACCTCGCTGGGAAAGCAGTTGGCTTACCCTTTGCCAGATAATCTCGGCTATTTTCTTTCTGGATTGGCTGGCATCTATTACCAGCCACCGCTCCGGCTCACTAGCTGCCAGCTTGAGGTAACCCTCCCTTACCCTTTGGTGGAAGGCTATGTCCTCCCGCTCAAAGCGGTCTTGCCTTTTTTTCGCTTTGCGGGCAAGCCCTGCCTCAACTGGCATATCCAGCAGAACTGTCAGGTCAGGTTTCAGTCCCCGAGTAGCGGTATTATTAATAGCCTTGACCATTTCTAAATCTAGTCCCCGCCCATAGCTTTGATAGGTGGTGGTGGAGTCAGCATAGCGGTCGCTGATAACCACCTTCCCCTTTTCCAGATTGGGGCGGATGACCTCGTCCACCAATTGGGTGCGGCTAGTGTTAAACAGCAGTAGCTCAGCCAGTGGTGATATCCCGGTATCCCGTGCCCACTTCAGCCAGCGAGCCAGCTTCTTACCCAGAGATGTCCCACCCGGTTCGTGGGTTAAAACTGCGGGAATGGCTAACTCAGATAGCCTTTTATATAGCCCCCTGGCTTGAACACTCTTCCCACACCCCTCTCCCCCCTCAAAGGTTATGAATAGAGACATGATTTTACTAACCCCTCACCCTTAATCCCTCTCCCCTTATGAAGGGGAGAGGGAAGAGAATTTCTTAAAGGGGATTTTTACCCCACAAAAACTT
>JAUWIC010000013.1 GCA_030605575.1 Dehalococcoidia bacterium | reverse complement strand
GCCTCTATCATTACTACCGCTTCTTTGGTACTAGCCACAACGAGGTCAAGTTGGCTATCTTCAAGCTGGGCTAATGTTGGATTTAATATAAGCTCGTCATTAATATAGCCGATATGGACGGCACTCACTGGACCATCAAATGGCACTTCTGATATTGATAGAACAGCCGAGCTGCCAATAACTGCCAGGATGTCAGGGTCATTTTCCCGGTCAGCGGAAAGGACGGTGACTATGAGCTGAATGTCATTACGCCATCCCTTAGGCAAAAGCGGACGCAGTGGTCGGTCGGTAAGTCGGCAGGCTAGGGTTGCCTCTTCACTGGGGCGTCCTTCCCTTCGGATAAAGCCACCCGGAATTTTACCGGCGGCATATAGTCTTTCTTCGTAGTCAACGGTTAGTGGCAGAAAATCTATCCCTTCCCGCGGTTGGTCACTGATGCAGGTGGTAACTAGAACCACAGTGTCTCCGTAGCGGACAGTTACTGCTCCACCGGCTTGCTCGGCGAGTTTCCCGGTCTCTATGGCCAGGGTTCTACCCCCAACTTCACACTCAAAAGAATTAGATGTTATCAATAATCTTCTCCTCTAACGTTTACTTGCGTAGGCTGAGCTTTGCAATTAGCTTGTGATATCGGTCTATATCCTGTTTACTCAGGTAGGCTAGGAGCCTTCTTCTCTGTCCTACCAGCTTAAGTAAGCCCCGTTGTGAATGGTAGTCATGCCGATTAGCAGCCATATGCCCGGTTAATTGGTTTATCCTGTCAGTGAGCAGCGCTACCTGAACCTCGGTCGAACCTGTGTCTCCTTTACGGAGTTTAAATTTATTTATTATATCTGTCCTTTTTTCTTTATCCAAATTATAACTCCTGTGTTGCCTGATTGTGAGAAATTGATTTATAAAAGTCAGAAAATTATAGCATAACTGGGGGTGGCTGTAAATTCATATCGGTGAAATCTCTTAAACTATTTTTGACCTCGACTTGACAACTGTGGCCAATATAATAGAAGCTGTTTTATACCTTAGTTGGCTGGGGGTAAAAATATAAAGGAGGTGCTAACATGCCATCGGATACTGGTGCTGTAGCTCTACCTGCCTCTATTGACCACATAGGTGTTGTGGTGGAGGACATAGATAAGACTATGGAATTCCTCTCTTCAATATGGGGTCTTGGACCTTGGCAGACCGTGGAGGTTTCATTTGGCAAGGATAGGCTAATAGTAGGGGAGCCATTTAGGCAAAAGCTTGCCTGGGCTAAGTTGGGGTCAACAACGGTGGAGCTTATTCAGCAGATAGAGGGGGGAGGACCCTGGCCTGAGTTTCTCAAAACCAGTGGAGAAGGGGTGCATCATATAGCCTTTAAGCTCTCAAATTATGATGAGATGGTGTCAAAATTACAGGAACAGGGGAGCAAGATGGTGGCAGGTGGTGTCTATGAGGGCAAGCGCTGGTGCTATTTTGACACCAAGCCCGGGGGTATCCTTGTCGAATTCGGGGAAAGTTAGACAGGAGCCAGCTTGAGTAGAGACCAGCTTAACCTCTACTTTGACCTCATTTTCCTCTCTTCTATTTTTACGGTATAATTGGTCATACGGCTGACCACCTGGGGACAATGTTTGGGCAGCTATATTGGTTATGAATGTCGGCGTATGTAAGATTAGTCTCCGTTTACCTGAAAATCAATCTCTTAAGGGTAAGCGGCGGGTGTTGAAGTCCATTACCACCCGGGTTGGAAACCAGTTTAACGTTTCCGTGGCTGAGGTTGGCGACCATGATTTATGGCAATTAGCTACGCTGGGGATTTGTTGCGTTAGCAATAATAAGCGGTATACTAACGAAGTCCTGTCAAAGGTAGTGAACTTTATTGCTGGCAGTCGGTTTGATGTGGAGATACTCAATTATGAAATTGAGATTCTGTCTGTTTTGTGATGAGACCTATGATGGATACCTCAGCCTTTCTTCATTATCTTACCGTTCAACCTGGTTATAGCGGTCAGGTGGCTCATATTGAGCATATTCCAGCCCGTGAAGCCAACTGTGCTGAATTAGACAAGCCTCTAGTTGATGGTCTTCAGGATTGCCTTAGTGGGCATGGGTTATTACCTCTTTATACCCATCAAGCTGAAGCCATAAACTATGCCCGACAGGGCAGGAATGTGATGCTGTCAACTTCCAGTGCCAGTGGTAAGACCCTGTGCTATAACATTCCTGTCCTGGAATCAATTTTAGCTGAGCCGGGTAGTCGGGCTGTTTACATTTTCCCTACCAAAGCACTGGCTCAGGACCAGCTGCGTAATTTAAGGGAGCTGTTCTGCCCCAGTTTATTCCACGTAGAGGAATTTGCCACCTTTGATGGCGATACCCCTCAGGCTGAGCGAGCTGAGATAAGGAAACGAGCCAGGGTAATACTTACCAATCCTGATATGCTCCACGTTGGCATACTACCCAATCATCAATCCTGGTCAAGGTTACTGCGTCACTTGAGGTATGTGGTGGTAGATGAAGCCCATATCTATCGTGGCGTTTTTGGCTCTCACGTCGCCTGTGTGCTGCGTCGCTTGCGTCGTCTGTGTCAACTTTACGGCTCAACCCCCCAATTCATTTGCTGTTCAGCTACTATAGCTAACCCTGGTGAGCATACGGAAAGATTGGTAGGTTTACCCTTTGAGATAGTTGACAATGATGGCTCTCCTCACGGTAGCAAGGACTTCGTCTTCTGGAACCCTCCCATCATAGACGAGGCAGGAGGTGTTCGGCGTAGCGCTAATAGCGAAGCGACAAGCTTATTTACCGAACTGGTGAGTCGGAATATCCGCAGTCTAACCTTTGCCCGTACCCGTCGGCTAACCGAGCTTATTTATAACTACTCACGGCAGAGGCTGGCTGAAACTAGCCCGACTGTGGCAAAACAGATTAAGCCCTACCGTGCTGGTTATCTACCGCAAGAACGCCGTCAGATAGAGCAGGAGCTCTTTTCCGGTCAACTTCTGGGGGTGGTGGCTACTACTGCTTTAGAGTTAGGTATAGATATTGGTGACCTGGAGGCCACAGTACTTACCGGCTATCCGGGTAGTATTGCCAGTACTTGGCAGCAAGCCGGTAGGAGTGGCCGGGGTAGAGGTCAGTCTTTAAGTTTTCTTATCGCTCTGGATAATCCTCTAGACCAGTATTTTATGCGTCACCCTGATTTCTTTTTTCACGAAAGCTTTGAGAATGCCTTAGTTAACCCCGGTAATCCCTATATTTTAAAAGCCCATCTTATGTGTGCTGCCTGGGAGTGGCCACTAAACAGGGGTGATGAGGACTTTTTCGGTTCTGCCTCAAGCCAGGAAAGGGCAGAGCTTGAGCGACAGGGCGTACTCAGGGAACGCGAGGGTAAGTGGTATCTTTCACCGGCTATCGCCTATCCAGCCCGGAGTATCAATATTCGTTCCACCTCCGGGGGAAACTTTACTATTATTGATACCTCAACCGACTCCTTACTGGAGACGGTAGAGGCTAGCGTGGCTTTTTCTCAGATACACCCCGGTGCTATCTATCTCCATCAGGGGGAAGCCTATTTGGTCACCGAGCTTGACCTGGCTAACCGCACCGCTTATGCCAAGCCGACTACCGCTGATTATTATACCCAGGCTAAGGAAATTACTGATTTGCGTATTGTCAGGGTAATCCGTGAAAAAAGCTGTGGGCAGGCAAAGGTATACTTAGGTGAAGTAGAGGTTACCACTACTGTGGTCGGCTTCAAAAAGAAGGCACAGTTCACCGAGGAGGTAATCGGCGAGGAACCCCTTGACTTGCCGCCTCAGCGTTTTCCCACGGTGGCGTTATGGTTTGACCTGCCACCTGAGGCTATTGCCCGACTGGTCGAGGCTCAATTGGACTTGGCCGGGGGGTTACATGCCACCGAGCATGCCGCTATTGCTATCCTTCCCTTATTTGCCCTATGTGACCGTAATGATATTGGTGGCGTATCCACTCCCTTCCCTCCTGATACCGGGAGAGCCCAGATATTCATTTATGACGCTTAT
>JAUWIC010000039.1 GCA_030605575.1 Dehalococcoidia bacterium | reverse complement strand
CAGACCGACCATACAGGTAACAATTCCACTCTTTTGAATAAAATTGATTTGGCTATTAAAGATTGAAATTGGGTCGCTGTCAAAACCGACGATAAATCCCCCCATTACCTCAAAGCCGTAGTTCTGGAGCTTCTTAACCGAAGCTACTAAATCACGATTCCTGTTGGTGAACTTATTGCACTCAATTAGACTTTCTTCATTCGGGCTTTCAATACCAACGAATACATTATTAAAGCCGGCGTCGGCCATTAATTGCATTAACTCTTCATCATCAGCTAGGTTTATTGATGCTTCGGTGAGAAACCTGAATGGGTATTCTTTCTCTTCCATCCATTGAATCATTGCCGGCAGGATATCTGCCTTTAACTTTTTCTTGTTGCCGATGAAATTATCATCAACAATAAACACACTGCCCCGGTAACCCTCGTTATATAACGCATCTAGCTCGGCTAACATCTGGTCTCTACTCTTGGTTCGTGGCTTATGTCCATCCAGGATGATAATATCGCAAAACTCGCAGTTGTAAGGGCAGCCTCGAGAATATTGAATGGTGATTGAGGCGTATTTGTTCAAGTCAATGAGCGACCATAGCGGGATGGGGGTTTGGGTTATATCCGGGTGCTGGTCAGTTTGGTAGATGTGTTTGGGGCATCCCTTCTCCAGGTCTCCCAGGAAGAGGGGAAGGGTAATTTCAGCTTCATTAAGCACAAGGTGGTCTACATCGTCAAAATCAAATATTTTATAGGCTCCGGTAAAAAGGGGACCACCGGCGACAACCTTGGCATTGAGTTTCTTACATCGGTTAATAACTTCCCTGGCTGATTTTTTTTGCACAACCATGGCACTGATAAACACATAATCAGCCCATTTGATGTCCTTATCGGCTAGCCTGGTTATATTCATATCTATAACCTTTTTCTCCCACTCCTCAGGGAGCATGGCGGCTATAGTTACTACACCTAGAGGAGGATTTAACGCTTTTCTGGGGCTGAATTTCAAAGCGTATTTAAAACTCCAGAAAGTGTCGGGATACTGGGGATAGACCAAAAGAATTTTCAAATTAGGCTCCTTCTAGTGCAATTTTTCACAAATCAAAATATTATATCACCTTTGCTTCCAAAGGTAAATATTATATCACCTTTGTCAAGAAATTTCTTGCCAGATGGCTAAATTGTCAGGGGATTATTTACTCTCTCTTGCCCTAGGGTAAAAGGTGGAAATTTCCGGGGTCTTAGCCCTGGGTCTCCCTGTCCACGGTAATCTCTGTCCCCGAGGCTACCTGCCTGAGCACGCTGGCGTCGCCGGTAACCTTGCCCAACACATTGACCGGGCTGGCCGGCCGTATTTCTTCCCCCCGGCTCATAGGGGTCGGTCCCCAAAATAGACAAAAGGCAGTCCCCGGCGGCCAGTAGCCCAAATCTCCGACGCTTACCACCTCCTGCGCATTTTCCTCTTCCAGGCTAACCGGGATGGAGAAGTATATCTCCTCCCCCCACCGGTTTACCTCGCCCTTGATAGGCAGGGCTTGCCAGATTGCCTCGGCGGTCCTGGTTTCATTCAGTTCGGCGGCTACTTCAACACCACCAGCCTTGATTCTAATTCTCCTGCCCATACTCAGCCCATTATATCACTTTAAGTCTTTTATGAGGTAACCCTCCCCCTTAATCCCCCTCCCTTGATAAGGGAGGGGGAAATATAGAAAAAGAGGGGCGGAGCCCCTCTTAAACTGCCTGTAATAAACTGGTAGTTAGCATTGACAGAATGAAACATCAGGTATAAAATTATAAATGGGGCGTAAAACCACATGGTTAGCCGTGTCCTATGGATTCCTTTACCTTCTAGGAAGTGTTCTACCTATCACTGTAGTAGAATACTGGCGCTCTGGGTGATAACTGCGGCGGGGTCCTTTGAAATACATTGAAGCGAACCAGCCGTGTGTACTTCGGCTCGCCGAGGGTTATCATCGAGAGGGAAAACTTCCTGTTTGGTCATGGTGATTACTATTATTCAAGCCTCACGGTTGCCCCTTTCTTTGCTACTCTATTATTTGATTAGCTGGCGTTTATCTTTGTTGACGTGGGCAAATGCGGGGTATAGAATTAAAGGGGGCGTAGAACCGAAAGGTTAGCCGTGCCCTATGTTGTTATCTGTTACATAGGGGGTATTCTGCTGATTTTGGTAGGATGCAGGTGCTCTGGGTGATAGCTACGGCGGGCTCCTATGAAAACGTAGCGAGCCTGTCGTAATAATATCGGCTCGCCGATAGTTGTCATCAAGAGGAAAAAGTTGGTTGGTTCATTTGGCAAGAAATAAACAAGCCTCATGGTTGCTCCCGTCTCGTTAGGCTGTCATATCTGCTAGCATACTTTGCCAGCTTATTTATCATTTGCCTTTGAAGTCTTTTTGGCCTTCGTAACCATTTTATTTTTGGCTTTAATACTTGATAAGCTTCATACCATTTATCGCGAAACCCTCTATTCCTTTGCCATTGCTTATTGTTCTTAAGATTGCAAGAGCGACGTTGCTCCGGCGTCAGAGCCATGAAAATCATCTCTCTTTGCTCGTCTAGTCTTAGTTTTTCATAAACGAAATGAACGATAACATCGGTTGCTTGAAGACAACGGTCATCATTCGAGCGAACATGCCAGACTTTAAGATGTGTACCACTTGGCTTAAGATACTTCCTGAAAACGCTCGTAACCATTAGATTATACTGGTTACGTCTATTCATATCTTGATTGCGTAGTCTGTTTTGCGCCAGACGTTTAGATTTAGACGAGTAACGAACCTTCAACGGCTTTGTTGAGTCAGCTCTTTCCTGACTATCAACAACCATTGTCACCCATTTTTGGTTTTTAGGTATCGGTATGGCATATAGAATGTTAAGAAGTAGCATCGCATAACGTTCCATATAGTCAACAGGTAATTGCTGTGTCACTTTTCGCTTGTCAAGAACAATTCCGTAAATGTTTAAGTCAGCTTTGTTGACGATTCGCTTAAAGAATCGTAGGCGCACATCTGGACGGTCGGTTAGTTCTTTGCTTCCTTTAAGTTCCGCGATACGCTTGTCAGGGTCGTTCTTACAGCTTGGATGATGCTTGCGTAGGTCTACGATTGCTCTACTGACCGCCTGAGTGATGGCTCGCTTTGACTTTTTGTCTTCAATTACCAAGACTGAAAAGACCATATATGGCTCACTACCCACTTTAAGAGGCCAGCCGAAGTTTCCGCTCTCATCAATATAGATATACATATTACCCCACCCTCTCCAACACCTCTTCCAGCACCTTTTGCCACTCCTTGCCGAGGCGTTTGGGGTGGAGGCGGAGCTGGGTGGTGCCGAGCTTTATGCCGTCTCGGACCAGAGGCTCCAGTTTCTGCTTATCAAAAGGCATGCCCTGGAAGCGTCTGATTACAATTTGCCTATCTATGGTATCTATGGACTCAACCCCAGCTTTAGCCGCCAGAATTTTGATTCTGAGGGCATACAGCAGGTTTCTGACCTCAGGCGGCAGTGTGCCGAAGCGGTCGCCGAATTCCTGGGCTAAGTCGCCTATCAGTTCAGCCTGGTCTACCTTTACCAGCCGCTGGTAGAGGGATAGCCTGGTATTGAGGTCGGCGACATAGTCTTCGGGGATATAGGCAGGCAGGGGGAGGTCTATAGTCGGGGGTGGCAGGTGGGGTGGTGTGGTCTTAATGACGCCAGCCCGTCTGGCTTTCTGCTCCTCTACCGCATCTGCCAGCAACCGGCAGTAGAGGTTAAAGCCAACGGCGGTGATATGCCCGCTCTGTTTTGTCCCGAGCAGGGTCCCCGCCCCTCTAATCTCAAGGTCTTTGAGGGCAATGCCGAAGCCGGCGCCGAGTTCGGTGGCTTGAAATATGGTCTTTAGCCGTTTCTCCGCCGTCGGCGTCAATTGCTTCCCCGCCTCATACAGGAAATAGGCATAGGCCAGGTTGGCGCCCCGACCGACCCTGCCCCGGAGCTGGTAAAGCTGGGTCAGACCGAATCTATCAGCCTGGTTAACAATCAGGGTATTGACATTGGGCATGTCCAGTCCCGATTCAATAATCGTGGTGCAGACCAGGATGTTGCTTTTACCCCGGGTGAAGTCAGCCATCACCCTCTCCAACTCTACCTCGGGCATCTGACCGTGGGCGATGGCTATTCTAGCCTCAGGCACCAGCGACTGGAGCTTACCGGCGACGAAGGCAATAGATTGGACCCGATTGTGGACAAAGAAGACCTGACCGTTCCGTTCCAGTTCTCGGAGTATGGCTTCCCTGATAAGCCGGTTATCGTAGGGGGCAACATAGGTCTTGATGGGCAGGCGGTCTTCGGGGGGAGTCTCCATGGTGCTCATATCTCTGACCCCCACCAGGGACATATGGAGGGTGCGGGGAATGGGGGTGGCGCTGAGGGTAAGAACATCTACCTCCTGCCTCATCTGCTTGAGGTGTTCCTTATGGGCGACGCCAAAGCGTTGCTCCTCATCAATGATTAGTAGCCCCAGGTCTTTGAAGCTGACGTCCTTTTGCAGTAGCCGGTGGGTGCCGATGCAGATGTCTATACTTCCGTTAGCCAGCCCGTCAAGGATAGTTTGCTGCTCCTTGGGCGTCCTGAACCGGCTTAACACCTCAATTCTTATTGGGAATGCCTCCAGCCTCTGGCTTAAGGTGGCGAAGTGTTGCTCGGCTAACACCGTAGTCGGCACCAGCACCGCCACCTGCTTACCGTCCAGCACTGCCTTGAAGGCAGCCCGAATAGCTACCTCGGTCTTACCGTAGCCGACGTCGCCGCAGACCAGCCTGTCCATCGGCTTGGCTTTTTCCATATCCCCTTTTACCTGTTGCTGAGCCTTAATCTGGTCAGGGGTCTCAACATAGGGGAAGGAAGCCTCAAGCTCCTGTTGCCATACGGTATCGGGGGCAAAGGCAAGACCGGGCATCACCTCTCGGGCGGCATAAAGGGTCAATAGCTCCTGGGCAATTTCCTCTACCGCCTCCCTGGCTCTTTGCTTGGTTCGTGTCCATTCCTGGGTGCCCAGCCGGCTCAACACTGGTGGCTGTTCACTGGCGCCGATGTAGCGATTGACCCGGTCTATCTGGTCGGTGGGGACGTAAAGCTTATCCCCGGCGGCATATTGCAGGACTAGATATTCCTTTTCGGTGCTGTCGGTGCGCAGGGTGGTAACGCCGGCAAACCGGGCAATGCCGTGCTCAATATGCACCACGTAGTCGCCCGGCATTAGCTCAATAAGCAGTTTTTGACGCGGCACCGGGCGTTTCTTGAGCAGCCGCCGTTGTTTGATAAAACCGAAGATTTCGCCATCGGTAAACAGGTAGGTATTATTCATAACCCAGCCCTCAGCCAGTAAACCTTGGATTAGGGTCAGCGAGCCCGGTGGGGGTATCTGTCTGATTTCGGTCAGGGGAGCCGCAATAATATCGGCTTCGTCAAGTAGCTCTGATAGCCTGGCTGCCTGATGGCTGACGAGAATAAGCCGGCGTTTTTGGTTCAGCAGTTGCTTGGCTTTTTTGATAAACATTGGTAGCTGTCCGGCATAGCCGGGGGTGGGGGTGAAGTTTAACTTATATTGCTCCTCCTCGTCGGTAATACCCCAGGCGGTAAGTGTCAGGCATTGCCTGTCTTTCATTTCCGGCTCCAGCTCTTCCCAGGTAAAATATGGTCTGGGGAAATTAGCCGGTAGCTCGCCTCGCTTTAACTTCTCGGTGCGTAACTCGTTAGCTTTGGCATCCAGGTCGTCTATGGCTAATTTGAGCTTCAGAGGTTCATCAAGTATTAGAAGAGCATCCGGGGACAGATAGCTCATAATGCTGTCTGATAAGGGGGTTAGCCGCTCGGTGGCTGGAGAGATAGCTATTGATGACACCCTGGTCTGTGAGCGCTGATTGGCGGGGTCAAAGAGGCGGATGCTATCTACAGTGTTACCATAGAACTCAACCCTGGCTGGCAGCTCACTGGAGGGCGGATAGATGTCAACGATGCCCCCCCGACGGCTTATCGTGCCCGGTACCTCGACTAAGTTTTCTATTTCGTAGCCTATAGCCACCCATTGACTCATCAGCTTAAGGGGCTCAATATTCATTCCCACCTTGATGGTGTGGGCGGAGGAAGTAAAGTCGCTATGCGGGGTTGTTTTCTGCATCAAGGCTGGGGCAGAGGCAACGACCAAGGGGGCGTCGGTAGTCGGCTCTATGTTGGCCAGAGCCGACAGGACTTGAAGCCTTTCCAGCTCGGTAGAGGTATCCGAGGCCACCCGTTGATAGGGCAGGGTATCAGGCTCAGGGAAAAGCCTTATCTGACTGGAACTGCACCAGGTTAATAGTTGTTCATAAAGCTTTTTACCATCTTCCGGTTGGGCGGTAACGACCAATACAGGTCTGCTCAGACTATGGTACAGGGCCGCGATGAGATAAGGTTTGGCGGCATCAAGCACTGCCGCTGTGGCGTTGCCATTTGGTTGCTGTAGCCTGGCAACAAGCTGGCGATAGGCGGGCATCTCCTCAATCAGATGTAATAGTTGAGTCAGGTCTAACTGCATTTTGTTCTCCAAACACCTCTAGGGCTAGCCCAAGCGGGATAGCCCTCCGATAAATTTTAGCACAAGATGGGATACCAGGGAAGTCATATTTGCTTGTCCAATTAGCCCCAGCTTGCTATAATGAAGCAAATTTAACCGGGTTTTATGTAAATGGCTAAAGCAAGTAGTTTGCCTTATCACCGAATAGTGGCTAAGTTTGGCACCAAACTACTGACCGGGGGTGGCGACCGTTTGAATCAGGCGATAATGTCAAGCCTGGTCGCTCAGGTGGC
The DNA here is from genome assembly GCA_030605575.1 of Dehalococcoidia bacterium. Taxonomy (GTDB): domain Bacteria; phylum Chloroflexota; class Dehalococcoidia; order Dehalococcoidales; family E44-bin46; genus E44-bin46. The sequence goes on along the minus strand of JAUWIC010000039.1, from coordinate 1,944 downwards.
ACAGCTTCATCAGCAGGGTCGGGAGCTTATCGTCGTTTCTTCAGGAGCCATCGCCTCGGGGAGGTATAAACTGGGGTTGACCAAGGAGGTCAGGGGCATCCCCTTTAAGCAGGTGCTGGCTTCAGTGGGACAAGGTCGCCTGATGTATGCCTATGAACAACTGTTTAGCCAGCATAATATTACTGTGGCTCAGGCTTTACTGACCAAGGCTGACCTTTCTGACCGGGCTGGTTACCTGAATGCCCGCAATACCCTCCTGGCTCTGCTTGAGCTAAGGGTATTATGCATTGTCAATGAAAATGACGTGGTGGCGGTGGATGAAATCCAGGAGGCTAAATTCGGTGATAACGACAATCTATCAGCTATGGTAGCTAATGTAGTTGATGCTGACCTGTTGTTGATTCTTACTGATATTGCTGGACTATATACTGCCGACCCGCACCGCAGTCCTGAGGCTCGTCTTATTCCCCAGGTGGACAGGATAGATTCCGAGATTGAACACCTGGCCACTGGTATCTTCAGCAACCTTGGCATTGGTGGCATGATTACCAAGATAGAGGCCGCCAGGCTGGCTACTGCCTCAGGGGTAACGGTAGTCATAGCTGATGGCCGGGAGCCGGATATTATTTTAAGGCTGGCTGCCGGTGAAGCTATAGGCACTCGTTTCCTGCCCACCACCAGCAAGCTTGAGAGTCGTAAGCGCTGGATGCTCAGCGGTCTTTCCACCAGGGGTAAGCTGGTAGTGGATTCGGGGGCAGCCCTGGCGTTAGAGAAACAGAAGGGTAGCCTGCTGGCAGCCGGCATTAAAGAGGTTGATGGTAATTTTCAGCGTGGTGATATCGTCAATATCTGTAACCCTGAGGGGGTTCGCCTCGGCTGCGGCATAACCAACTATAGCTCAGCCGATATTGAGATTATTAAAGGGGCACACTCCAGAAAAATTGCCACCCTCCTCGGCTACGACTACGGCGCCGAGGTCGTCCACCGCAATAACCTGGTGGTATTATAGAAAGGGAGAGTTAAGGAGCGGCGAAGCCCCTCTTATACAACCAATTCCCCTTCCCCTTATCAAGGGGAAGGGGATACAGGGGATGGGGTTACCATATAATAGGGTTACCATATAAACCATATAATAGGGTTACCACATAAAAAGGAGTAGTGATTATGAAATCGGCTATTGAGGAACTGGAAGAGAAGGCGAGGGCGGCTAAGGCGGCGTCTCGCAAGATGGCTTACCTTTCGGCTGAGGTCAAGAATAATGCCTTACATAATATTTCTAATGACCTGCTAGCCAGGAAGGATGGGATACTGGCAGCCAACCAGATTGACTACAAAGAGGCTGAGGCATCAGGTATGAGTGCGGCTATGCTTGACCGATTAATGCTCTCCTCCAGTCGTCTTGAGTCCATTGCCCAGGATGTGCTGGCAGTAGCCGCGCTTCCCGACCCGGTGGGCGAAATATTTGATATGCGCACCTTGCCTAATGGCTTACAGATAGGCAGGAAGCGGGTGCCTCTGGGGGTAATCGGCGCCATCTATGAGAGCCGACCCAATGTTACCATAGACATCTCTGCCCTTTGCCTGAAGTCGGGTAATGCCCTTATCCTCAGGGGTGGCAAGGAGGCAATTCACTCCAATAGTGCCTTAGCCGGGGTGGTTCAAGAGGCGGCAACTAGGGCTGGAAGTCCCGACGGAGCCGTGCAGTTCGTGGAGAATACCGATCGAGCCCTGGTTAATCACCTGCTTAAGATGGGCGGTATTATTGACCTGATTATCCCCCGGGGTGGAGCCGGGCTGATAAAATTTGTTACCGAAACTGCCACTATGCCGGTGGTTAGCGGTGGGGTTGGTGTTTGCCATACTTATGTAGATAAGAGCGCTGATGTGGCTAAAGCAGTGGCTATAGCCTTTAATGCTAAGGTGCAGCGACCCACCGTTTGCAAT
>JAUWIC010000042.1 GCA_030605575.1 Dehalococcoidia bacterium | reverse complement strand
CATCCCAAGGATGAATTTGTAGAGGGTTTTGTTGGTGCTGACCGAGCCCTTAAGGGGCTGCAGTTGCTTCGAGTGAAGGAGGTTATGACGAGTTCTCCCCCCGTTGCCCAAGCAGAGGAAACGCTGGAAGTTATTCGGGAACGGATGGAGCGAGAGGGAGTTGATTCGTTGGCGATAGTCGGAAATGACAGGAAGTTCATAGGATGGGTCGACGTGTCAGATTTGAGAGATGGGAAGGCGGTAAAGGATATTATGAGCCCTTCGGCCACAACTTTCACAGTAAACGCAGTCTTGAGCGAAGCCCTCTCAGTTATGTTGAGCAGTGGGCTGAAGGCACTGCCTATTGTCGGTGAAGATAGTAAATTGGAGGGAGTTTTAACCTTTGATGCTATCCAGAAGGCACTACATGAGGCTGTTGAAACAAAAGAATTGAAATGAAACGACAGGTCGTTCTGATTGTCCTCCTGGGCTCATTTGTCGGACTGACCATTTGGATTACCAGCATAGGTCAGCTGGGGATTTATCGCACCTTCACCTACGGCGATATACTGACCTGCACAAAGGACCACCTCAACATGGTGTTCATAGCGGTACTTATCGGTACTGCCATCGGTGTACCCGCCGGCATCCTGATTACCCGCCCAAGGTTTACCAAGCTTATACCGACGGTGCTTGGCGGGGCCAATATCGGGCAAAGCATACCCAGCCTGGCTCTCATTGCCATTATGGCTCCCCTGATTGGTTTTGGCCTTAAAGCGGCAATTGTAGCCCTGTTCATTTACGGACTGCTCCCCATCTTGCGTAATTCCTATGCGGCAATGAGAAGTATTGACCCGGCCATGATCGAAGCCGCTAGAGGAATGGGGATGACCAGAAGGCAAATCCTTCGCAAAATTGAGTTTCCATTGGCTAGACCCATAATAATAGCTGGAATCAGAATTTCTACGGTTATAACTGTAGGTACAGCAGAGCTAGCGGTTCTGGTTGGTGGTAAGGGTTTAGGCAGAATTACACTAACCGGAGTATTTGCCCGACAGCCTCTACTCATTCTGCAAGGAGCAGCCCCTACAGCGGCCCTGGCCATTGGTCTGGGGTTTATGATAGTAAGTATTGAAAGATGGATGACCCCGCGCGGACTAAAAGTCAAGGCCTGAATTTTTTAAGGAGGTGATGCAATAAAATAGAAGTTGCTAAATTTAGGATTAAGGTAATGATAAGGGTAAGGTCAACATTAAACTCAAGGAGGTAGAAAGATGCACAAAGTAATTGCAATTATTTTGACGGTCTGTATGAGCCTCGGGCTAGTCTTGGGCTGTGCCGGGCCAGGCGCTGGAGCGAAAGAAGTAACTGTCGGCAATAAAAACTTTACCGAGCAGTATATCGTCGGCGAACTGATAAAACAGGCGCTGGAGGAGCACGGCTTCACGGTTAAGTTGGAAGCGGATCTCTCGTCTGATATCCTTAGGGGAGGAATGGAAACCGGCGATATTGATATCTGTGCCGACTATACCGGCACGGCCTGGATGGTCCATCTTGAGCACGAGTACGAACCGGGAGTCGATAACAACGAGCTTTACCAGCTGGTAAAGGAAGAGGAAAAGGGCAAAGGTTTCACTTGGCTGGACCCGATCTGGAACAACAACACCTATGTTCTGGTTTCCTGGTCTGAATTCGTCGAAGCAAATGGTGTAACAACACTCTCTGATTTGGCGGCGCTTTATCAAGAAGGAAAAGTGGAAATCAGAACCTTTGTCGGCTTTGAATTCTCCACTCGCCCCGATGGCCTGCCCGCTTTGGAGGAGCACTATGGCTTTAAAGTTGATGAGGCCTCCCTCATGACTGGAGCTCCGGGAGCATCACTGATGGGCTTGGAAAATCGTGATTGTGATGTGGCCATGGCCTTCGGCACTGATGCCATTATCGCTAAATACGGCTGGCATTCGTATCTAGACAACAAAGCCTTCTTCCCACCATACGACTTGACACCTTATGTCCGCACCGACACCCTAGACAAGTATCCCGAGATTGCAGATATTCTCAATGAGCTGGTGGCTACCTTCCCCGGTGGGGGTGGGACTGCCACTCCGGAAATAGTGGGCGAAGGTCAGCAGGCGTGGCAGGAACTAAATGCCAAGGTTGATATCGATAAGATGGAGCCGGATGAGGTTGCCCATGAGTACCTCGTCGCCTATGGCTTGGTCGAAGAATAAGAGGGGGATATCGTAGCTCCAAACAGCCAAGTGGGTTTAGCTTCTGATTTCAGCTGCGGTGAGTGATACTCGCACTACGGCGGCTACCTGGTATAAAATTAATATAGAGCCTCTGCAGGAACTGGGGGCATGGGGCAATATCGCTGAACATTTGTGTTCAAGCGAGGTTTGTTCTAGTGGCGTGGCTCACAAAAGACACCGGAAGGTTCCGCTGCACGTTTCGGGTGGAGGCTGGTTAGGTTGTTAGTTCAAAGAGTAAAAGGGGTTAGTCCGTTCACAACCCTTGGTGGGCGATACTGGACTTGAACCAGTGACCTCTTGCGTGTGAAGCAAGCACCTAATGTACATTGCGGGTATACATTCGTCATAGTACTTTAGTTCTTATGTACATCTGGGCAGTAAAGGACTCGAACCTTCGACCTCTCGGATGTGAACCGAGTGCTCTAACCAACTGAGCTAACTGCCCATACCACCCACAACCAATATCTTACACGCAATACGCCACTGTTTCAAGCCCAGCACCGCCCGAACTCTTACCTCTTCCCTAACTTTTCACTATGATAATCACTAGCAGGTATATAGCTTAAACTTTTCATGCCGGCACCCCAAACTACACCGCAATCTTCACAATGCAACATCATATTACTGCGACTACACCTAATCAACACAGGCTTATGACCCTTCCTCACGCAACCAGCCCAAAGCATAGCCCTATCAACCTGCTTCCAGACCACATCAGGCTTCTTATCACCAACCATAATTCCCTCCTTCGTTAAACAAGTCAACAGATTTCATTATCTTTATTTCCTTATCTTTTCTTTATATATTCCTTTAAGGGTATTTCCTTATACTTATATTATATATCCTTTTATCTTTATTTCCATTTACTTGAAAATGCTTCCATATATTTCCTAGAAAATCATTACAAGAGTTAGTCAAGAAAGGAAGGCGGACTAAAGCCTTACTTCTACCATATAGGTGGCAGGCTTTAGCCTGCCGGCCACCGCCATCGGCCTTTTGCCTTGCCTTATCAGACGTACTACAATCAAAATCCATACCGCTTCCTTTACTCATAACGTATAATCTTATTCATACCATATAGACCTCGTTCCGCTCCGCTTCACTCGGACAGTTCCTACAGGTGAGCTTGCTCACCTTCCGTCTCTGTTGCCAATATTTTAGGAACGGGTGAACCTTAAATATCTCAGAGTCTATGCGAGCTTGGTCTTTTTTAGCGTACATCATCATCACGCCAAAATTTCCTTTGATACTACCATCAGACCAACGCATAAACCTATGAACAGTAACCGAGCTAATCTCTCTCAATAACAACTCTGTAACTAACGTTCGTCTAATCGTATGCCATCCATATCTCCATCCATACCTTATTCCTACCCTGCACATAATCTCACGATATAACTGGGCAGTATATCCATAGCTAAACGCTTCATACTCGCTCAAATACCCTCGTATCTCATCCGGTATCAGATGAGTTACTACTTCACCACCCTTAACCGTGTTAACTCTCATAGTTCCTTTCTCCAAATCAACCACAGGTGCATCAGGTAACGACATCTCCTCACGCCTCAAACCATAAATAGTTGATAAAGCCAGCAACGCTAACTCTTTACCAACCAAAGCTCCCTCTCTACCAACCAAGATAGCTTTAGCTACATCCTCTTTACTCAGCATCGGTCTATAAATCTCACTATCCCTCGCCTTCTTCATTGACAGCTTAGGAAATGTCCAACCTTGTATCTGAGCAACAAGCCTAATCGGTCGAAGCATTGTCTCAATAGACAGCTGAGAAAAACCCTGCTCACGACACCAATCCAAGTAATTGATAACATCATCCCTAGCATACTCCGCTTTCGTACCACACACGCTTTCAAACCGCTCAGTCCACGTTTGCCAATGTTGAGCACATCCGCCCGTCTTACCTCTTGCCAGCAAGTCCTTTTTCACCCTCAAAGCCAGTTCACTCATCATAATCTCCTTTCTTATACCTCGTTCCTACCAAGAACGTTAAAGCTGAAAAGGTAGGTGAGAAGGGAATGAAAACGTTAGAGGTCTTAGAAAAGGTGCTTCGTGGGAAGCGTGTGAAGCCGAATACAGAGAGGCATTATCGTGATGCGCTTGGTTCGTTGGCAAGGTATGATGAAGATTGGCCTGTTGGTGGTGTGGTGATTAATGAGTGGTTAGGATCTTTGGAAGGATATGCTGATGCGACTGTTAGGAATTGGTTTAACTTTGTGAACTCGGCTGGTAAGTATATGAAGAAGGCGTATAAGGTGGATAATCCTTGTGAAAGTGCGGATAGACCAAAGGTATCTAAGAAGCGTAGGCGTTATTTTACTGCGGTAGAAGTGGTTAGGATTATAAAGGCGTGTCGGTTTGAGCAAGATAAGGTACTGATTTTGACGTTGATAGACTCTACGTGTCGTATAGGTGAATTAGCTGGATTGGAAGGTAAGAACGTTGGTGATAGTTGGATTGAAGTTAAAGGTAAGAGTGGTGAGAGACGTTATCGGTGTGATGGTGCGATATGTGCGAAGCTGAGGGAATTAGGTGCTGATGGTCAACCGATATTCACTAATAGATTGGGTGGTCATGCTGATGTGGTTTCATTGAAGCATAGAGTTCGTAGAGTGATAAAAGAAGCTGGTATTACCGGCAGTAAGCTTGGGCCACATACTTTGAGGCATAGTGGGGCGTCTCTGGTGGCTCAAGAGACTGGCTCAGCGTTAGCGGTTAAGGCTCTGTTACAGCATGATAAGATAGATACGAGTATGGAATATATTCACGATGCGGAAGATGTAATTCAGCAGAGGATAAGCCCTCTTAGATTGGTGGGTGAAAAGGTATTTGGTGAAGGCGGTAAGGGGTTGGTGGAAGCTAAGCAATTGACTATGGGTAGTGAAGGTGAAGTAGTTGAAGGTGAAGCCTCTACGCTGTTAGGGCCGGTAGAGGCTGAGGTTATTGACGAAGTTGTTGATTTTCTGGATGAACAGTTTCCTGAGATTGATGATGGTATAAAGGTTAGACCTTTGTTAAAGACTGAGGATTTGAGGTTGATTAGGCGGTTGTTTATGGTGGCGATTAGAAGTAATGGTGCTGGCTCTGATGAAATGAGAGCTAGGGAGCTTATGAGGCGTATGCTTAAGAAGGTAAAGGATTAAGGTAGGACTAAGGTTCATAGGTTCTCTTAGGTTTTGGCATTGTGCACAATATTGAGCTATAATATCTGCACTAAAAGAGTAGGAGATTAATATTGTTTAAGCGAAGGAACGTTTTCTGTACCAATTGTGGGTTCTTTTGTTGGGGATTATATAGTCCGGAAGACGGTAGTCGTACAAGAATAGTCGGATGTCCGACCTACTGGCGTAACCGTATTCAAACTGATAAAGTTATGGGTCCAAAAGAAGACCCAGAAACTGGGGAAGGAATAAACGCACTGTGTCTCCGTGGACAATGGGTTTTTGCTCCTAATATAAAAAGTTCAGAGCTTGACTACATAGATGTTGATAGACTGATACAACAGCGGAAGTGCCCTTTTTTTGTTAAATATCAACCAGGCTTTAGTCCAGAGGAGCATAAGGAACTTTTGCGTGATGCTCAAACACGTGAAACTGTCTTCAGAGCGGCCCTTTTAGGGGCAGTAATAGGTGCCTGTGCAGCGATACTGGCTCAGATTCTTTATATTGTTTTCGTAGTATCACCGTGAAAGAGGTTTCACTTTGGATGGAGCAAACTTAATCGAAATATTAACATAAAGTTTTGCCCGACCCCACAAGACACTAGCCAATCCTTACCCAAGAACTATTGCAATGGCAGCAAGGGTTAGCGACCACGTCTGGACAATTGAGGAGATTGTGAAGCTGACTGTTTGAAAGGGTATTGACAAGTGTGGTATAATATCATTGTATCATGCGGGGAGAGCGACTTATGGGTCTAAATTCCCATAAGAACTCTCCTAAATTTTTTCTAAATCTGTTCTAAATTCATCTATAAATGCAATCTTATCTTTAGCTGCTCTTTTTAGTAGTTTTGAACATCCATTCCTACAAGGTGCAAATACCACTCTCAACTTATCTTGCCTTACCAATCTTTCTACTAGTTCATCAAAGTCTCCATCACTAGTAATTAGCACAGCCTTGTTAAAATTATTTATATCAGACATAACCTGCATTGTTAGATATGAGTCAATATCAGCCTTATATCTTTTCTCAGGGGGGTTAACAACCTCACCGCAATGTGGACATACTTCCTCATCTGTAAGATACGGTGAAGGGTCTTTTAGCTTGATGTTATAGCCATATGAGCTTAATTTGTCATAGATGGCTTGATTATTAGGGGTTTTGCCCATGAAATAATGAGCAATGATGACACCGTACTTTGACCTCAGATGGTCGAATAGTTTTTGATAATCAAGCTTCCAATCTAAGTTCTCATACGTATAATGTAAATTCGCCCCGTCAATATATGCATAATTATTATATCTTGGCACGATACACAAGATTATCTATCAATAAACATAACGTGTCAACTGAATTCAAATTGATACACTACCGGTTCATATATGAACTTGACAAATTCGAGTTGCCTAGATAAAATGTATGTAGATTGCTCAATAGGGAGGAAGGGAAATGGCATCTGAATCAGCAATAAAGGTAGCAATTGAAGGATTTGTTACTACATATTCCCTCTGGACCATAGGTGTAACTGATGACCCAGTTCGCCGCAAAAGCGAACACGGCAATCCAAAACATTGGCATCAATGGGATGCGGATACAGAAACAGCCGCAAGAAATGTTGAGAGGTACTTCTTAGCTAAGGGTATGAAAGGCGGAACTGGTGGCACTGGTGGTGCAGACTATGTGTATATCTTTTAAGGTTGCAACAATTTACTACTGTATTAGATGAAGTGATTAGGTAAGCTCGTTCTTGGTAGGAATGTGCCTACCTTTTTTTATTCCTACCACCTCGACCTCTATGTACATTATAGCATCCTCTAGCGTGTGAAGCAAGCGCTCTAACCAACTGAGCTAACCGCCCAAATCATATCTATTTTAGCCCAAATAACCAGCCTTGTAAACCTAGCTGGTTGGACTTGACTTTAGTCGTCTTTCAGGACATTGTCAATATCCCAAAGTATCCCAATGGCTACACCCTAAATCATCGCATTTATAGTACCAAAGTCATACAAAATGCCTCGTACTAATGAGGGATTGTCAGCACAGTTGGGAGAAGCTAATCTAAATATGGTTAGCTTAAGCTAAAGAATAGGAGTTAATGTTCTATGGCGATAAGTCCAGGGTGTTACGCCATCGCCAGGAATTAACGCCAAACTTGAAGGGAGGAGGCAAATAGGTATGTCAATTTGGGTTGGTATAGGAATAATTATTGCTCTGGCAGCAGTGTTGATTGGGCTGAGAAGGCGAAAGTCTCAAAGTTCCAAGAGTTAGGGATATTGCTTACCACGAACCGGGATTATTTCAAGGTAAAAAGAGCCCCTCATCCAGATAACCTTGCAGAATAACTGCTGCCGCTATCGCATCATCCCGGGTTTTCTTTCTGGGTTTCCTGGCACTAGCCGCTTGCATCAAACGCCTGGCTAATACTGTTGATAAGCGCTCGTCCCTAAACTCTACCGGAACCTGGGTTTGGCTACATAGTTTCTGGACAAAAGCTTTTACCTTTTCGGCTTGCTTACCCAGACTACCGTTCATAGAGCGGGGCAAGCCAACTACAACTCGCTCGACCTGATGCTGGCTAATAAGGTTAATAACAGCCTCAATATCCGCTGTCTCATTTTTACAAGTGATAATGGTAAGCGGGCTAGCCAGTATGCCCTGGGGGTCGCTGAGAGCTACTCCAATTCTTTTATCTCCGATATCAAGTCCCAGGATGCGCGTTGTGTTTACCTCCAGACTGGTTGAGCTTATCTATCAACCTCACCCCCTTTATCCCCCTCTCCTTCAAAGGAGAGGGGGAGGGGTTGCTTTTGAAGGGGTTTCACCCTTCAAACTTCCTGTGATAAATAATCTTTCTCAAGTGGGAATAGCAAGCAATGTAAACGTTCTACCGCTCTGGCTCTTTCAGAGTGCCTCTTGTAAGATACCTCTTCTGTCTGCGTACAGGCAGTCCCCTATAGCCACACACTGGACACACATAATCACGGTGAACCTTGCCCTTCTTCCCTGCGAATTCGGTTTTTTCTCTTTGCAGCTTCTGGATGACTCCCCTTCCTTTTAGACACACGGGGCATATATCCCACCTAGCCTCGGGTGGTATCTTATCCCTTCTATGCTAAATATGAACCACTCCGTCCTCAGTCACCTTAAACTGAAATTCTTCACTCAGATTTGCGTCCGTTGAGATTACCTTCACTAAATAAATTTGCTATCCTATATCAGGCTTTTCACCAACCGAAGGGCTTCATCCAATTTGCCTTTATACTTGCCCCCCGCCTGGGCAAATCGGGCTTTGCCCCCACCACTGCCACCGGTGACCATTGCCACTTGCTTAACTATTTCGCCAGCATGATAGCCCCTGGCGACCAAATCAGGGGTTACCGCAGCTAAGAAAACCGGCTTATTATCATAGATTGTGCCCAGAACTATGACCACGCTTTTTAGCTGTTCCCTGAGCAGGTCGCTCATTTCTCGCAGAGCCTCCAGCCGAGAGGATGGCACCCTGGCGGCGAGCACGGTTACCCCTCTGACCACCTCTGCCTGACCTAATAAGGATGTGGCTATTTCCCTAGCTAATTGCCTCTCCAGAGCTAAAGCTCGCTTACGCTCCATATCCCGCTCATTAGCTGTGCTGGAAACTTTCTCTCGGACATTTTCTAATGAAGCCCCGACGATTTGCGCAACCTCTTGCCAGTCGGAAAGGAATTTTTCAATAAATTCCTCAGCCCCCCTGCCGGTAACGGCTTCAATGCGGCGCAGGCCGGTACCAATGCTACTTTCACTAATAATTTGAAAGAAGCCTATCTCCCCGGTTGAGGCAACATGGGTGCCGCCACACAGCTCAGCGCTAATAACCGGTTCGCCTATTTTCACCACTCGAACTATGTCGCCATACTTTTCATCAAACAGGGCTATAGCCCCTTCCTCTATAGCCTGTTTATATGGAATATCTTCACTATAGACCTTCAGGTTGTGACGAATTTTATCGTTGACGATATGGTTAACTTCCTCTATCTCCTCTGGCATCAGGGCCACTAAGTGAGAGAAGTCAAATCTGAACCGGTCGGGGGCTACCAGTGAACCATGTTGCTGAACATGCTCGCCCAATACCTGCCGCAGAGCCAACTGTAGTAAATGGGTAGCGGTGTGATTACGGGCAATATCAAGCCGCCGTTCTCCGTCAACTACAGCCTCAACCTCATCCCCCACCGCTAGGCTACCCTCGGTAACATACCCCTGGTGGACAGTAATGTCCGGTGGAACCCGGACAGTATTAGTAACCGAGAATTTGCCTGAGGGGCCGATTATCTCGCCGGTATCGCCTACCTGCCCTCCCATTTCCCCGTAGAAGGGGGTGGAGTCCAGAATAATGCTTGCCTCCTGCCCTTCCTCTATTGCCTCGGCGAAATCATTATCAAGCAGGAGGTGAGAAATGGGTGAGTTACACTCAGGATATTTATAACCAACAAACTCAGTCTCTTGCGTAAGCGAAGTTGTTAGTGACACTGTTGCTTTGCTGGTGAATTTATGCGCGGCCCTAGCTCTCTCCCGCTGCTTTTCCATCTCCTTCTCAAAGCCTTCTAAATCCACAGAGAAGCCTTTACTGGCAGCAATATCCCGGGTAAGCTCCACCGGGAAACCATAGGTATCATAGAGCCTAAAGGCTTCTTTGCCAGAGATTTTATTCGCTTTTTTACCGGAGGCTTTACCTATAATCCCGTCCAGAAGTTCCAGACCGGTATTAAGCGTCTCACTGAATCTGATGCCTTCCTGAAAAATCACCTTAAATATGAAGTCTTTTCTTTGCTCAATCTCAGGATAAATGTGTCCCATCTCTTCAATTGTAACCACCGCTATGTCTTCCAGAACCGGCCACGCCGGCCGCTCCGGCCGCCCCAGACCTAATATTTTGCCGAAGAGCCCAGCGCGTCGTATGAGCCGGCGCAGCACGTAGCCCCGTCCTTCGTTGCTGGGCATCACGCCATCGCCAATCAGAAAAACAATTCCCCGGCTGTGCTCGGCTATTACTCTCATGAGATAATCTACATTCTTGTTAACACCATACTCCTTGCGAGCCAACCGAGAAATACGTTCTAATAAAGGAACAAAGAAGTCAGTTTCATAGACAGAGGCTTTGCCCTGGACTACAGCCGCCGTCCTCTCCAAACCCATACCGGTATCAATATTAGGCTTTGGCAGTAGAGTGCGGTGCCCTTCCTTGTCCTGGTTATACTGGGTAAATACCAGGTTCCAAATCTCGGAAAAGCGACCACAATCGCAATTCGGACCGCAAGAAGCCTTCCCACAGCCAACCTCCTCACCAAAGTCATAGTGAATTTCACTGCAAGGTCCACAGGGTCCGGAATCGCCGGCTGGTCCCCAGAAGTTGTCCTCCTCACCAAATCTCAGTATCCTAGACTCAGGCACACCTAGCTCCTGCCAGTAGCCAAAAGATTCCTCGTCGTCGAGAAAAATAGTTATCCACAGCCTCTGTGGCGGGAGCCGTAAGCGTTGAGTTACAAATTCCCAGGCCCAGTTAATGGCTTCCCGCTTAAAGTAGTCGCCGATACTGAAATTACCCAGCATTTCAAAGAAGGTAAGGTGGCCAGGGTCACCCACCGATTCAATATCAGTAGCTCGAAAGCACTTCTGGCATGACGCTAAACGAGGATTAGGTGGCAGTGTCTCGCCTAAGAAGTAAGGTTTAAACTGCACCATACCGGCACTAGTAAGCAGTAAAGTGGGGTCACCCCGAGGTATCAAAGAGGAGCCAGGAATGACTTTATGCCCCTTCCCCTCAAAGAAGCTCAAAAATGCCGCCCTAATTTCATCGCCAGTCAACTTATTGCTCACCATTGGTTAAAAATAATTACTATACGATTTTAGTCTAAGTCACATTAACTGTCAAAAGGGGACTCGGGCATGGCTATAATTTTGGCTTATTGCCATTTTGCCTCCCGATTCGCCCTAAACTTGAAGAAGGGGCTATGTCTTACGCCGCTGGCATAGCTCAGCAATCAGAATATTGAGAGCAAGCTCACCGCTATATTTCCCGGTCTTAATAGACAGGTCAGTTTCTAAAAGTCTATGATATGCTTCCTTAATCCGCGCTAAAGAGTACCTACCAGCTTGCTCTAATGTCTTGCGCAAGGCAAATTCTGAGGTCAAACCCAACTTATTCTGAATCTCTACTTCAGGTTTCCCCTGGTTCCTTAGCTCCTTTGCCCGGACTACCATCTCAACCTGGCGTAATAGCATAGCCAGAAGATAGGCAGGGGCAGCTCCCCTCTCCAGTAACTGCTGGAGAGACTGCTCAGCTATCCCAGTCTTGAACTCAAGGATAGCATCAACCATAGCAAAAACATTAACTTGATGGCTATAGCTTACTACCCTCGTAACATCCTCTTCCTCAATACGGCGCCCTGAGGTGAACAGGACAAGCTTGTTAATTTCACTGCTCATAATCCATAGATTGCTGCCTACGAGCTTAACCAGCTGGTTTACTGCCCCCAGGGATATACTGCCGCCTTCCTCCAGCACACGCCTTTGAATCCATTTGCGAAGCTCAGTGTTTCTCAGCAGAGGGAATGTCCTTACCTCTGCCCTGGTTGAAAGTGCTCTCAGGAGAGGATTTTTGCTGACCAGTCTACCATCTATTAATACTAATATGGTGCTATCGGGTATCTGGCTAATGCAGTCGACTAATAATTTATGCTCGTTTTGCCGGTTTACCGGTGTAATTTTCTTTTGACCACCGGATTTACCTTTGGGCTCAAACCGCCCCAACAGCCCGTTAACGATAACCAGCCGCCTTTCCGACAGAAAAGGCACCGTCTCACAAACAGCTTTTAATTGCTCCAGTGTTACCTGCTGACCATCAAGTACAGTGGTATTAGCCGCTAAAAGTGCCTCGTCGCCCATGCCTCTTTTTATCTCCTCCAGCGACTCGCCAAGGGAAAAATCATCCTGTCCTGATAGTATATACAACAAGGTCTGGGGCCCCCTATTTATCGGTCTCCCCCATTTTATCACATTAATAAATACTTTTATTGAAGAATAGAGATATAAAGAGTAAAATGAAGGCAAACAATGCCTTGCCCGACGGTATTACAGAGCTAATAGGAGAGGTATAATGTCAGAGCAACCAAATGAACTAAAGAAGCTAACTGCTATTGCCACCGACCTACAACTTGCTGGCGAGTTGAGAACTAAATCTATTGAACTGATTGGTAATATGGGCAGCCATGAGGCGCTTCTAGCCTTACTCGATTTAGTCGCTAACGAAAAGTTGATTGTTGACGAAAGAGACCTTGCCCTTAAGCAGGCCAGGCGAATAATAAAATCAAGCCGTTAATAACAGGGTGTGTGGTTTAGCCAATGAGTGTTGATATTGGCATTATAGGGCTGGCTAAAAGCGGCAGGACAACCATCTTCAATGCTTTAACCGGGGGTAAAGCTGAGACCGGAAGCTATGCTCAAAAAGGCTTAACCCCGCATGTTGGAATAGCCAGGGTTCCAGAACCCCGTCTTAAAATACTAACCGATATGCTTCACCCTAAGAGGGTGGTCTCAGCTGAGGTGAGGTACCTTGATATCGGGGCTTCAGTTAAGGGTCTGGTCAAGGACAAGGCTATAAGTAGCCAATTCCTGGCCCAGCTTAGCAATACAGATAGTCTTATCAATGTTGTCCGAGCCTTCGTTGATGAAAGCATACCCCATATTGAAGGTAGCCTGGATGTGGAGCGGGATATTGCCACTATAGATTTGGAACTTGCCTTTTCTGACCTAGCCGTTATTGAGCGAAGACTGGAGAAGATAGAGGTAGCCTTAAAAGGGGCTAAACAGCTTGAGCACCAAAGTCTTCTCCGAGAGCAAGAATTGCTAACCAAGGTTAAGGCTAATTTAGAAAAAGAGCTACCCCTCAGGGGACTAAAGCCAACTACTGACGAAGCTAGAACAATTGCTAATTACCAGTTCCTCACCGCTAAGCCACTGTTAATAGTGGTCAATATTGGAGAGGAACAGCTATCTCAGGCAGCATCTTTAGAAGCGGAACTGAAGACACATTATTCACGACCGAAATGCGGTGTTATTACCCTCTGTGGCAAGCTAGAAATGGAGCTGGCTCAACTGGATGAGGTTGCTGCTGAGAGATTTCGTGCTGAATTCGGTATAACAGAATCCGGGCTTGACCGCACTATTAAATTATCCTACGAACTATTAGGGCTAATCTCGTTCTTCACTATAGCCTCAGATGAAGTTAAGGCTTGGTCTGTTCAGAATGGTACCAGTGCTGTCAAAGCTGCAGGTAAAATCCACTCCGATATGGAAAGGGGCTTCATTCGGGCAGAGGTAATTAGCTACGATGACCTGATGAAGTGTACCAGCCTATCTGAAGCTCGCAAGAAAGGACTTCTCCGCTTGGAGGGCAAGAACTACATGGTTCAGGACGGCGATATAATTACCTTCCTATTCAATGTCTAAACGGAAATATCCCCACGAATAAAACTGGCTCCCCGAGTAGGACTCGAACCTACAACCTAGCGGTTAACAGCCGCCCACTCTACCATTGAGCTATCGGGGAAGGCATTGCTCCAAGGTTTGCAGCACAGCATTAGCTTATTACATCCCCTACTTCTTGTCAAAGCAGTGGAGCTGCAGACAAGACAACTCGATGGATTGTTAAATGCCTTGGAAGAGGCCACACTAATGCTCAATAGATGCCATAGTAACGGCACGAGCAAGGTTTCAACTCTTTTGGGTCATTGACAAAGCCTTGGGAGAGGGCTAAACTCAAATCCTGCCTGATGAAATGACTTTGGCAGGTGAGAAATCTCAAAATACAAGGGGATTTAAGACACTATGATAGTTGAAATGCGAGCCGGCACCACTCAAGAGGAGATAGACGGCGTAGTGCAGAGGGCGAAGTCACTGGGACTCGGCGTCCAGTTGAACCTAGGGACTGATATAACGGTAGTGGCTATATTGGGAAGCAATACGGGACAGTTGTCCACAGACATCTTCGCCGTACTCCCTGGAGTTGAGAGGGTAAACCGAATTATGAAGCCTTATAAGCTCGCCGCCAGGGAATTTAAGGCCGAGGACAGCCTGGTTTCCATTAATGGGATTGAGGTTGGGGGTAATCGTATCGTGGTCATGGCCGGACCTTGCGCCGTGGAGAGTGAAAAGCAACTTGCTCAGGCAGCCAAGGCAGTGAGAGAAGCCGGGGCTTGTGTGTTACGTGGTGGTGCCTACAAACCACGTACATCCCCCTTCAGCTTTCAGGGTCTGGAGGAAACCGGACTAAAATTACTAGCCCGGGTCAGGGAGCAATTCGGTATACCAGTAATCACCGAAGTGGTAGACCCTCATCATGTTAGTTTGGTAGCTAACTACGCCGATATCCTTCAAATCGGTTCCCGGAATATGCAAAACTTCGCCTTGCTCACCAGTATTGGGAAGAGCCAGTGTCCCGTGGTCCTGAAACGCGGGTTTTCGTGTACTGTTACCGAGTGGCTTACCGCCGCCGACTATCTGCTGGCAGAGGGGAATAGCCAGGTTATTCTGTGCGAAAGGGGAATCAGAACGTTTGAGGATAGTGCTCGCTTTTCTCTGGATATTTGTTCAATAGCGGTAATTAAGCGATTCAGCCACCTGCCGGTAATTGTTGACCCCAGCCATGCTGCTGGTCACTATTCACTGGTACCGTCCATAGCCAAGGCGGCTATAGCCGCTGGTGCCGACGGGCTTCTTATTGAAGTCCATCCTAACCCGACGGAAGCTTTAGTGGACGGGCTCCAGTCCCTGACACCATCAGACTTCGCCAGGTTGATGGCGGAACTCAAACCAATTGCGCAAGCGGTGGGCAGACATATCTGAATATGAGTTTGTCCTGCGGGTAAAATTAAACCAACTGAACGATAGGACGGTGGCTGGTGCTTTTTCGGCTTAGCCCCAGACTAGCTAAACCGGCACCGAGGGGTTGAGTGGCAGCAAAAATGTAGGGCCTGGCTTACGCCACAAATAAGACCTGGTATATTTAACCGGGAAAGAATAAACAACCTGGACTTTGGGATGCTCCAAACAGAAAAGAAACATACCTACCGCCTGTGGTTTTGTCCCGAAGGGGCCAATTACCATATTGAATGAACCTTTTATCTCGTCGTAAATAGTCTCAAGCACCTTCTTCACCGCGTACGGGTTATCAGCAGGTACATTTCTTACTTCTACAGAAGGTTGCGAAAGTAAGTGGGAATTGTTTTTCTCGGCATATTTCAGGTAGTTAAGATTACCGTAGCGTGGCGGGTTGGTTATCAGGGCGATGGTCTTGGTAGGATTGAAGTGCTTCCACACTGCCAGAGAACGCTCCGGCTCAAAGCCCAAGAACAGAACAAGAACCGTCTGTTTATCCATTGAAATACTGCCAAAGAAGTTAGGTATAGTGGTTATTTGGGCCACCCCTCTGGTAAGCTTAGTCGGTAAATATTTTTGTGCGGTGTGAAACATACGAGGCAGCCCCAGCTTCAAATCGATGATGAGATAATTAAGAAGCTGCAACAAGTAGATCTTGGTAAACCCACTGATATCAATTGTGATAAAAGGACTTTCCGGGTCCCGAGGCTTACACCGGTCCCAGATATTTCTAAGCTGAGCAATCCCGTCAACTGGACTGTCGCGCAGGCACGAAATAACAAAGACACCTTTGGAACTTCTTGCTCCCAGCATATTTTTTAAGCTGAACAGGTTATTATCAACTTGCTTCCGATAAAGGGGTTCCTCAATGACAAAGATTATGGAAAAATTTGTCCGGTAGTTGATGCCCATTCTTGATGCGCTGGCGAGGCACCTCTCTTCAAAGCTGGCACAGCAGATAAAAAGGTCATCAGGACCATATTCATTCAACCTTGTCAAATGTTCGGCTGCAGTCGGCTGCTCCGCCATGCTCATCTTAGTAACCCTTCTTAGTGTATATCATTGGTTATTATAGCACAAGTTTTCATGCTATTGTGGTCTTTTAACTTCCTTCGTCTAACCAGAGGTCTTCGGCTACCGTGCTGCCGCCCCCTGACTATTTACTCAGTTAGATTAGCCAATTCGGGGGATTGACCCACCAAATTGTAGGCAACATAATTGGGTATACCTGAGAACTGCGGGCGGAACATGAAATTACCAGTCAGAATTAACGGACAGACCTACTATAGAACGGCTGAAGCCTGTCGAATGGCCGGGATAAGCAAAAATACCTTTCTCCGCTGGGTCAGGGAGGGGATACTTGCCGATGTAGAACTTCGGGACAGGAGGGGGTGGAGATTATTCACTAATGATGATTTAGACAGATTAAAGGCTGAGGTTCATAAGGTTCACAAGAATCAGATAGCTCAAAAACAGGTAATACTTCAGTAAGTTCAACTAAGTTACTATATTATGCATGTTGGAACCAAATTCAAACTGTAGCCAGCCAACCACACACCCTCCACCAGTCCTATCCTAAATATCCAATAGCTTTTCTGCTCGTTAGTACCATTTACTTATTATCTACCTAGTACTATCTACTTCGTTAAATTAGTCCCTTTGGGTGATTGATTTGCCAAATGGGGAAGAGCATAATTTAAGTAGACAAAAAGTATACTTGGGTATACCCAGATATGTGGGGGAGAATACAGTTTAGGCTTAATTTTACCTTACCGCGGAATAATAAGAGGGTACCAAGTAATATACGAAATGCTGGCGGGGGTGTAGAGAAATGGTGATTGTGCGAAATGGCAACGGAAATGGGCAGGCTGGTTCCAACAAGATGGGGAAGCACCCGTACATCATGGTGGTGGACCGCGAGGAGGAGATGGTGCTAATACTCAAGCACGCCCTTGAGCTAGAACTAGAAGAGGAAGAGCATTCAACAAATGACGGCTCACTGGAAGAGTCGACTGTGGCTAAGAAGATAATACGGTTGTTTCATAAGCTTTCTCCGGTGCGTGAGGGGGCGGCGATTAGTATTACACCGCTCAGCCCTCGGCAGACGCAAATATTAAATCAGATTGCCAAAGGACAGCCAAACAAGCGGATTGCTCGTAGCCTCGGCATTAGCGAGCAGACGGTCAAGAATCATGTTACCTCTATCATGGACAAGCTAGACGCTAATGACCGTACCCACGCCGTAGTACTGGCTATGCTTAACGGCTGGCTCAATATACAAGACGTCTCAGAGGTTCGTTCAGAACCAGAGCTAGCTCCTTCACTAGCGGAGAGCTGAGGTAACCGACCAAGGTAAGCCAAATAGCTCCGCTCCACGACAGTGCTATTATAGTCCCTCATCCAATGCCTCTAGGTGTCCACTAATCTTAGACCTAAACTAGCCATTTTATGCTGACGATTTACAATCCAGGGTCTTTGCGCTACAATGAGGTTCAATTCACAGCGGGAGTAACTTTTGGCCCGGAAACTCGTTATATATTTATAGACAGATAAACATAATGAGGGGGGCCAACCAATGAAGACAAGATTACTTATTTCTTTGATGCTAATCAGCGTTATCCTCACCAGCGGGTGTGTAACCCAAAAGCCCTCTCCGCCACCCACCTTAGGCATACCATCAATAGCCGCCGGTGACATATCCAACCCCAAGCTGGCACTAGCCTCATCCTATGAGCTGGAAGGTTTCTCCGTCATCCTGGCTTCACCTGCCTATTCCCTGCCGCTAGCCTTAACCGAAATCACCAATCTACCCGAGATAGACTCCCAGTTCCAGTTATGGGAAAATCAGAAAGAACTGCTTCAGCAAAACGGATTTGTGGTCATTCCCTGGCACGGTGACGATATAGTAGAACCCTATAAGGCTATGAAGGAACAGGGAGTTCCCATCTTCGTAACCTCTGACACGCTTCTCCATCTGTACCATATCCAGTTCAATGAGGTCCTGAAGCGGATTGAAAAAGAGGAATTCTTCGGCCAGCTCATTGATATGAGTCAGGCTATGCTGGAAAGGTCTATCCAGGACTATAAAGCCTTTACTGATTCAGACCTCAAGGAAGCAGCCAGGAGAAACGTGGCTTACTTTGCTGTTGGACTAAAGCTCCTCCAGACGCCGACTGAGGACTATGACGAGGCAAAGCTGAAGGCGGAGATTGAGCAATGGAATCGCGAACACCCTTATGATGAAAAGGAATTCAAGCCGATAAGGAAGGTAAGTTTCAGCATACCCAACTATGTGACCAGTGAGGTGGAAGAGGAAATCAAGAACATTGAGGAGCACCAGGGCTTTAAGCCAAGCGCTATCTTCAATTCAGATACCGATTGCACGTGTGTCCTTCCCTGCTGTTACTGTGAAGACTACTCCCAGTATGTCCCCCGAGGCCACTATACCCGTAGCGAGACCTTAAAGAGGTTCTTCAAGTCGATGATGTGGTATGGCCGGATGGCTTTCCTGTTGAAGGGTGGAGAAGCCAACGAGTGCGCTTCTTTGGAAGGTCCTCTGATTACGGAACAGGATGCCAAACTGGCTACCATCCAGGCGTCTTTGATTTCGGCTGAACTATCCAATGTTGAGGTAGGTGACGGCACCGCCCAGGAAATATGGGACCGTATCTACTCGGTCACCTCATTCTTCGTTGGTACCGCTGATGACCTGACCCCCTATGAGTACCTTGGTGCCCTGGAGAAGGTCTTTGGCACTGAATTTGACGCCAGTCTACTGACCAGTGATGAGAACCTACTTGCCCTCAAGGCTGAGCTGGCTCAGATGAGAAACCCGGAAATCTACGGTGGCTCAGGTATATGCGTGGTGTATCCTCCAATAACCAAGGAAAAGCTCTATGAGTGCCTGGCGAAGACCAAAGGGATGCGATTTATGGGGCAGAGGTTTGTCCCCGATTCCTACATGTTCCAGAACCTGGTCTCCCCGGCGGTCGGCATGTATGTTGGCGATGATGAGCCCTTCACCATGAAGATGACCGGGGCTGGACCAGCAAGGTGCTTTCCCCGAGGTCTAGATGTAATGGCGGTTTTGGGCTCGGAGCGAGCGTACCAAATACTGAAAGAAGAGGGCGATACTGAGTACGAGGGTAAAGATACCAGCTACGATAAACAACTAAGCGAGTTGAAGACTCAGTTTGGTGAATTTGATGTCGCCGACTGGAACCGTAATCTCTACTGGGCGTGGCTGTATACGTTAAAACCCTTGCTTGATGAGTTCGGCGAGGGCTACCCCACCTTCATGCAGACCGAGGCATGGCAGAACAAGGAACTGCAAACGACTCTGGCATCCTGGGCTGAACTGCGGCACGATACCATCCTCTATGCCAAGCAGAGCTATACCCCTACTCTTGAGATGGCGCCACCTCCACCCAAGCCTGTAGTCGGCTATGTTGAGCCTGTCCCCGAGTTTTATGCCCGAATGCGGGCACTAACCGGCATGACCAAGGAGGGTCTGGCTCAACTTAATGCTCTGAGTGATGAGGAGAGGTCACGGCTGGAGAGCCTGGAGCGCATCCTGACCAGGCTGATTGACATCTCCAAGAATGAGCTGGAGAACAAGGAATTAGATGAAGCCGATTATGAGTTCATCAGGAACTTTGGCCAGGAGCTTGAGTCCATAGTTGCCGGGGTTGAGGCAGAGGGGAAAGAAACGACTATAGTTGCCGATGTCCATACCGATACCAACCCACCGAGGCAGGTCTTGGAGGAAGGGGTTGGTTATGTTGACCTAATCCTGACGGCATACAAATTACCCGACGGTAGAATCCTGGTTGGGGCTGGGCCTGTTTTCAGCTATTACGAATTCAAGCAGCCGATGGCTGAGAGGCTCACCGATGAGGAGTGGCGGGAGATGCTGGAGCAAGGTGAGGCACCTGAGCGACCTGCCTGGATAAGTAGTTTCTACGCCGAATAATAACCTGCCCCAAGCGGCAAAAGTAAAGCGGTCTCTTAATGCTCAATCTGTTTAATCTGGTAGCGTAGCTTGCCTGCCGGGGCTGTTACCTCTACTACCTCCCCCTGACCTCGACCAATAATGGCTTTACCTATAGGTGAGGCACTAGAGAGCTTGCCCCGGGTCGGGTCTACCTCCCGGGGATTGACCAGCATATAGCGCAACTCCTCACCAGAAGCTAGGTCGCACAGGATAATACTATCCCCAACACCCACCTTGGAGGTGCCCCCTTGTTTGTCATCAATAGTAGTGGCTAACTTCAGGGTCTCTTCCAGCTCTCTAATCCGCCCCTCCAGTTGCCCGCGTTGCTCTCTAGCCGCTTCCAGAGGTGCATTCTCACGGAAGTCCTTATCGGCGGCGGCTCTACGCATTTCCTCAATAGCCTGGGGGCGCTTATCCCTAAGGGCAGCCAGTTCAGCCTCCAGTTCGGCATATCCCTGCTGAGTTAAAGAGATAGCTTCGGGCAGACCCCGCCCGGGCGAAGACCGAGATGAGGATTTTACCTTCTTAATCCTAAGGTGAATGGCAAGATTAGTCTTACTCCACCCTTCCTTTTTAGCATAAATGAGGAAGGCTCGTATTAGTTCAAGCTTTTTGGTGTAGTCGGCATCCGATAGTGATAACCGTTCCGCATAGTTAGCTATGTCGGGGGCAGTAAGCTCAGCCAAAGGTCGTTCCCACCCGTACCAGCGAGCAAATCTATATACCTCCTGCTGGCTTATTTCCCTAGCTTCGGGTGGTAAACTAACCAAAAACCGACTAGCTGCCTCGCCCAAACTTAGACTCTGGCTCCCACCATTCACTTCCAGGATGCCCCCCTATATGAATAATTACTCACTTAGTCTCATTTATTATGACCCTTAACTATTGGAAATTATATCAAATATCCTATCAATAAAAAATTATCTATATCCCTAACTCAGCGCGGGTGCGGAGAAAAGTTATCAGGTCGTCACGGGCAATTACCCCGATGACCCTTCCCTCACTTGCTACCAGCATCTGGTTGGTATCACTCTCATCCATCTGCTCCAGTATGTTTAGCGCATCCTGACCAGAATCGGCTACCTTTAGCTTGTCAATGGGAATCATTATCTCCCTTACCTGGGTCACACCCCAATTTTGCTGGGAAACAGGCTTGATACTTTGCAGAGGTAAAATACCTTCCAGTTTACCCATGTCAGCTACCATAAAAAGACGACACCCACTGGGGATGATATACTCCTGAACCACTTGATTGAGGGTAACATCGGCAGGGACTACCGGGCAGTTAACCGTCATTACCTGAGCCGCAGTAAACCTCTTAAGGGCCTGGCGCCATTGAGCTTGACGATAGCTGTTTGAGGCAGCGTTTTTCAGAAACCAGCCAATGAAGGCTATCCACAGACCGGTAAACCAAGACAGACCAAAGGGATTTAGGAAGACTATTACGATACCACCGGCAATAAATGTGTAACCTACACCCTCCCCTACTCGGGTAGCAATTAGGGTAGAGCGTTTATAATCACCGGTAAAGCGCCAAAGTGTGGCACGTAAAACACGCCCCCCGTCCAGAGGGAAACCGGGAATCATATTAAAGGTAGCTAGCGCCAAATTCATAAACATCAGCCACCAAACCATACTGGCTACCGGCGCAGGCATACCGGAATTAAAGAACCAAATCAAAAAACACATCCCGCCAATTGCTGCGCTACAGGCAGGACCGGCAGCCGCCATTTTTAACTCAGCATTAGGGCTGGCGGCCTCCTTAGTCATTTGAGCAATGCCGCCAAAGATAAAAAGGGTTATGCTCTTTATCGGGATACCGTTGGCCCTGCCGACAAGGCTATGAGCTAACTCGTGGGCAATTACTGAGGCAAAAAATAGCAGACAGGTAGTTATGCCAATACCCCACCAAAACCCAGAAGACCAGTGAGGAGCGACTAAAGCGAAAGCTAGCAAAGCAAATATTATGAACCAACTGTAATGGAGCCTGAGTTGTATACCAAAGACCTTACCTAAATTAAAAGTGCCACCCATTTTCTAACTCCTATATTAGCACAATCCCCCTATTATTAATAACGCTCATTGATGGGATATGGTTAGCCACATTACCGTGGGAGGAGTTACGGCTTATCGTATATTTCGGTCCTAATCTCGGCTCAGCCTATCCAGCCGTAGCCAGTATTTCCCGCAACTTAAACAGAGCCGTAGCCACCGCCCGGCGCTTGGCCCAAGCTCTATCTCCGGGGTAACGAGCAGTAATTGCTCTTTTATTCTTGCCGTCATCTATTCCAATATATATGGTACTGACAGGTCTCCCTTCCCCTCCACCTGGTTCATCTACGCCGGCTATGCCAACCCCGATATCAGCCCCTAAGTGTAACCTGGCAGCTCCGGCCATAGCCTGCGCTGCTTCCCTACTGCTAGCTCCACAATCAGAAATAACCCCGGCGTCAACCCCACAAGCTATCTGGGCTTCCTCTGAACCAGCGACCAGTCCCCCCTTAAAATACGCTACCGCGCCAGGAGCACCGGTGATGGTAGCCGCCAATAAGCCTCCGGTATAGCCTTCCATAACTGCCAGACTCAATCCCTTTTCCGCCAGCATATGCCCGACTACAGCTTCCAGCGTGTCACTATCAGTTCCCCAGATATATTCACCCAGGATTGACCTAAGTCTAGCTTCACCGGGGGCAATCATCTCCTCAGCCTGCTTCTGGCCCCGAGCCTTAGCTGTCAGGCGTAGATAAATACCGTCAACCTTAGCGTAAATACCCAGGGTAGGATTGGATGCGGCGAGCAAAGGCGAGACCATTTCACCCACCTTGGCTTCAGTCAAACCAAAAGTCTTAAGAGTCTTAGACACAATGATTTCCCCGGTGGTGCTTTGGCGTAATCGGGGGAGAATCTGGTGGTGCCACATGGGCTGCATCTCTCTGGGTGGACCGGGCATAGCTATTAATATGTGTTTATCTTTTTCCACCCACCACCCGGGGGCAGTGCCGCTTACATTACGAATGGCATCAGCCGAAGGGATAAGAGTTGCCTGCTTTAGGTTAGTTAGCGGCATATCTATACCCAGGCGGGCAAAGAACTCCTGTAGCTCACGTTCTAAAGCCGGGACGAGTTTCAATTTCTCTCCCAACATCTCAGCTATAGCCTCACGGGTCAGGTCATCCTCAGTAGGTCCCAGCCCGCCGGTAATCAGGATTAGGTCGGAACGCTGCCAGGCACGCCTTAGAACCTCGACCAACCTTGCCTGATTGTCACCTACCTGCGAAATCCAATAAAGGTCTATCCCTAGCCCGGGTAACTGGCTAGCCAGGAAACGGGCATTGGTATCAGTTATCTCTCCCAGAAGAAGTTCCGTGCCCACAGAAATAATTTCGGCTCTCATTTAAGATATTGCCAGTTGCTCCAGTATTTCTATGGCAATCTCAGCGGCCCGCTTCCCCGATAGAAGCATGCCGCCAAAGGTAGGACCCATGCGGGGTAGTCCGTAAACAGCGGCTACTGCCATACCAGATACGATTAATCCGGGATAGACCTCACCGGTATGCTCCACCACTGCATCCTCTGATTTATTAATCCACAATGCTCCTTCTCCAATCAGCTTGAGCGTACCCCGCTGCTCCAGCTTCCTCGCCACACAAGCATCGTGACCAGTAGCATCAATAACCACCTTTGTTTCCAAAGGTATAGGGTCAAGAGCGGAAATCTCCTTAGTCAGATAGGCAATGGGGCTCCAATTAATCACTACCCCAGCTACCCTGTTATTCTCACGCACCACCAGGTCTTCCATAAGGGTTAGCTGGAGAAATTTAACCCCGGCATCACAGGCAGCACCAATAAGCTTAGAACAGGCATGAGGGGCGTCAGTGACGTAAAGACCGTCGCTAACCATGGAGTGGGGCACGTTTAGCTCATCAAGAATCTCCTGGGCTGGAGCTCTCAGGGTAACCTTATTCATAAAATAACCACCAATCCAGAAGCCACCACCCAGGTAGTTATTCCTCTCTATAATCAGAACTTTGACCCCAGCTTTGCCCAGCTCTCTGCCAGCGATGAGCCCACTGGGTCCAGCACCAACAATAATAACATCACTTTGGATATAATCCTCAAACTGGCGCCAAAAGCTACTCACAATAGCCTTAGCTACCTCTCCTTCTCTTACCGGGTGAAATAGTGCCATTTCAATTTCTCCTCTCTGTTATCCTCTAGAAACCTTTAGGCGATGAGATACCTAAATATTTCTCCATTAGTTCCATAGCACAAAACTCCCCACACATGCTACAAGCAACCCCAGCCGAAGCATGCTTACTATGAACTTGACGAGACAGCTCAGGGTCTAAGGACAGCCTGGCTTGCTCCTTCCAATCAAGCTTCTTTCGTGCCAGAGACATCCTCCTATCCCAGTCCTCAGCACCGTTTACCCCTTTAACTATATCACCAGCATGAGCAGCAATACGCGAGGCTATCACCCCTT
Source organism: Dehalococcoidia bacterium (assembly GCA_030605575.1). Classification (GTDB taxonomy): domain Bacteria; phylum Chloroflexota; class Dehalococcoidia; order Dehalococcoidales; family E44-bin46; genus E44-bin46. Next base: position 151 of record JAUWIC010000042.1, on the reverse strand, counting down.
GCTTCACATCTTCGGGGTCTGGTAGAGAAAGATGCTCGGCTGGCGTCACATAGCACAGAAAATCGGTACCGGCAGCGGCAGCGATAGCCCCACCTATAGCCCCGGTGATATGGTCATAGCCAGCGGCAACATCAGTCACCAGCGGACCTAA
>JAUWIC010000061.1 GCA_030605575.1 Dehalococcoidia bacterium | reverse complement strand
GCAGTTATTTGGGGCGCTTCGCGCCTCGGCATCCCGGTAAGCACCACCCACTGCGCCAGTTCGGCTATCATGGGGGTCGGGGCTACCAAGCGGCTTTCGGCAGTGCGGTGGGGGGTGGCACGCCGGATTGTCCTTGCCTGGATAATAACCTTTCCCGTCTGTGGTGGGCTGGGTTATTTATTTGCCCGGCTATTACGTCCACTATTCCAAGTAAGCCTATAGAGCAATCTTCCGCGGGCTTACCCGACACTTTTCGGCAGTAATAATCGCCTTAATCTCCGATACTGCCAGGTCAATTTCACCTCGCTTGTTGATTACTATGTAGTCAAATAGGGGTAGTTGTTTTATTTCTTCCTCAGCAGTTTTTACGCGTAAGGCTAAGTCAAAGGGTGATTCAGTATGGCGCTGCTTGACCCTGGTCATAAGTTCTGCCATTGACGGGGGTATCACAAAGATGAACACCGCTTCAGGCAGGATTTTCTTGATAGTAGCTGCCCCTTGAGTGTCAACCTTTACTAGTACGTCCTGCCCCCTGTCCAGGGCTTGTTTGACTGGCTGTTTAGGTACGCCATACCAATTGCCATAGACATTTGCCCACTCTAATAACTCATTATTTTTAATCATCTCCTGGAACTTTCTCTCAGAGACGAAGTGATAGTCTACATTGTCTCTCTCTTTAGCTCGCTGGGCTCGTGTAGTTACCGTGGTGATACATTTAACCGGGGAGCCTAACTCTTTCATCCTGGTTAAAAGGGCATCTTTACCTACCCCTGAGGGACCGGAGAGGACTACGAGTAGTGGCTTGGTTGGTAAGCTGAATGGGGATTGGCTCTCATGACTCGCCTTTTTCATCGCTTTGCTCGAATCTTAGCCCTGAGCCTCCCCGACTTCCTTGTAACCGTCCAGCAATAGTTTCCGGGGCAAGGGCACCCAGAATGATGTGCCCGCTATCGGTGATGATAACGGCTTTCGTTCTTCTGCCGTTGGTCATGTCAATTAGTAGTCCTTTGTTTCTCCCTTCTTGGATGGCACGTTTGATAGGGGCTGAGTTTGGGGAAACTATGGCAATAACTCTGTTCATGGCTAATATATTGCCAAACCCGATGTGAACTGGCTCTATGCTCATTATCACCACCTCGTAAATTAATTTAGTTAATAGATTAGGCTTTTATATAATGCTCGTGCTTACTATCTTATACCTTAATCGGCAATTACGCAATACTTAATGACTTGAAAGATATACTATTTTGATGATAAATTCTTGGGGGAGGACTAAGGTACATGTATGAAATATTACTAAAGCAGGACTTAGTGCCCAATATTCATCTGTTAAAGATTGCCGCCCCTAATGTGGCGAAGAAGGCTCAACCAGGGCAGTTTGTTATTATCAGGATTGATGAGAGAGGTGAGCGTATTCCATTAACCATTGCCGATTGGGACAGGGAAGAGGGCAGCGTTACCATTGTCTTTATGGAAGTGGGAACGACAACTCACCGGCTGGCCTGGTTGGGAGCCGGCGATTCTATTGCTGATTTTATCGGCCCGCTGGGTTTACCTTCTCACATTGAGAAATTTGGTACTGTAGTTTGTGTGGCTGGAGGATTTGCTGTTGCCACCATAGTGCCTATCGCCAGAGCTTTAAAAGTGAAGGGCAACAAGGTTATTTCCATTATGGGAGCACGGAGCCGGGACTTACTCTTTTGGGAGGATGGATTAGGTAGTGTCAGTGACCAATTAATAGTTACTACCGATGACGGCTCCTACGCTCGCAAGGGAGTGGTAACCGAGCCGCTGAAGGAGTTGCTGGAAAGTGGCGAGAAGATTGACCGGGTAATTGCTATTGGCCCGAGTATTATGATGAAATTTTGCGCTAAAACCACCGAGCCCTTCGGGGTTAAAACCATTGTCAGCCTGAATCCGATAATGGTTGATGGCACCGGCATGTGTGGTTGTTGTCGGGTATCAGTGGGTGGGGTGACCAAGTTTACCTGTGTAGATGGCCCTGAGTTTGATGGCCATCAGGTAGACTGGGATTTGCTCTTTGCCCGTCAGCGTATCTACCTTGATGAGGAAAAACTTTCTTTGGAGCGATGGCAGAGTCAAAGCGGCATTCATCCTTGATTAGGCGCCCGGAGATTAGTATATATGGCTAAACTTGATTTGAACCGAGTATCTATGCCCCGGCAAGCCCCCGGGTTACGGGCGAGGAACTTTAATGAGGTCGCTTTGGGCTATAGCTTGGAGCAAGCTCAAGCCGAGGCCAGCCGCTGTATCCAGTGCCCTAAGCACCCCTGCATTGATGGCTGCCCGGTAGAGATAGACATTCCCGGCTTTATCAAGGCGGTTGGCGATGGCGATATGCCTGAAGCAGTAAGGATACTTAAGGATAAGAATAGCCTGCCTGGTATCTGCGGGCGGGTCTGTCCCCAAGAGACACAGTGTGAAGCTACCTGCGTTCTGGCTAAAAAGGGGGCGCCTATTGCCATCGGTCGTCTGGAGCGGTATGTGGCTGACTGGGAGCGGGCTAATATGCAATCGCTAAATTCGCCAAAAATAAAGCCTAAGCCCACCGGTAAACGGGTGGCTGTGGTCGGCTCAGGACCAGCCGGACTGACCGCCGCCGCTGATTTGGCTAAGCTGGGGCATAGTGTTACCATCTTTGAGGCACTGCATGTGGCTGGTGGAGTATTGATGTACGGCATCCCTGAGTTCAGGTTACCCAAAGATATTGTCCAGGCTGAGGTTGATTATGTTGCCTCTTTAGGGGTGAAGATTGAATTGGACACGGTGGTGGGTAAGACCATAAGTGTTGATGATTTGCTAAATAGTGGTTACCAGGCGGTTTTTCTGGGACCCGGGGCGGGGGCACCAATGTTTTTGAATATCCCCGGTGAGAACCTTAATGGTATCTATTCGGCCAATGAGTTCTTGACCCGGGTCAATCTGATGAAGGCGTATCGGTTTCCCGAGTATGATACTCCGGTGAAAATCGGGCAGAGGGTAGGTGTGGTTGGTGGCGGTAATGTGGCTATGGACGCCGCCAGGTGTGCCCTCAGGCTTGGGGCTGAGGAGGTCTATATTATCTATCGGCGTTCTGAGGTGGAGATGCCGGCTCGTCGTGAGGAACTGGAGAATGCCAGGGAGGAGGGCATCCAGTTTAAGCTACTGACCAATCCCAAGCGATTTATCGGCAATGACCAGAACTGGGTAGTTGGTATGGGGTGCTATGAGATGGAGCTTGGTGAGCCTGATGCCAGTGGCCGGCGTCGCCCGATTGCTATTCCCGGCTCGGAGTTCATTATCAAGGTTGATATGGCAGTAGCCGCTCTGGGTACCAGACCCAATCCCATTATTCCGTCAACCACCGACGGTCTGGACACTACCAGGTGGGGCACAATTGTTGCCGATGAGGTTATCGGTAAAACAACCAAGCCCGGAGTTTGGGCTGGTGGTGATATTGTTACCGGTGCCGCTACCGTGATCAGCGCTATGGGCGCCGGTAAGCGCGCCGCCGCCTCCATAGATGAGTATCTCAGGGCGACACAGCGTGAGTAAGGAGGTTACGATTATTATGGAAAGCCAGTTAGAACTTGAAGCTGAGCGAGTCAAGCTGGTTGATAAGCTCAGGCAAGCCCTGCCCGATTTGACGACTAGAGAAGCGGCGGTGGTTGACGGGGTATATCGGGATGGGGCACTCAGTCATAAGGTAAAGCGGCTGATAGCCCTGGGTATAGCCCTCCGTGCTGGATGCACTAACTGTATTCTGGCTCAAACCAAGCACGCGTTAAATGCTGGCGCTACGAAAGATGAACTTTTGGAAACCATATCAGTAGAAGTGGTTATGAGTGGCACAACCGGCGTTGCTGAATCGCTAAGGGTAATCAAGTTATTAGATGAACTAGGCAAGCTCTAACTAACCCCGCCTCCCTAGACGAGTATCTTAGGGGATAGCATCGAATAGTTTATCCCGTAGATTATTTATTGGGGGACTCTAAGAGGGGCTTTGCCCCTCTTTTTAATATCTCCCTCTTCGTTGAGGAAGAAAAAGACCAAAGGAGAGTTGAAGAGAGGCGAAGCCTCTCTTATATAATCAGTCCCCCTTCCCCTTGTTAAGGGGAAGGGGGGTAAAGGGGGATGGGGTCACTAGATAAATAATATCTATTCCCTTATTCCTTTTAGCCTAAAATTCTAGTAGAATAGGCTTAAGATGAAAGAGGGTTCAACCCCTATCCGACAGCAATACCTCAGGATAAAGCGAAAGTATCCCCAGGCTATTGTCCTCTTCCGCCTGGGTGATTTCTACGAGACCTTTGACGAGGATGCCAAGCTTGCCTCTCGGGAGCTGGACATTGTCCTGACCTCCAGAGAGATGGGCAAGGGGTATCGGGTGCCTATGGCTGGCATCCCCTATCATGCCCTTGATAACTATCTAGCCCGACTCATCAACAGGGGTTACAAGGTCGCTATCTGCGAGCAGGTGACCAAGCCGGGTGAGACCAGGGGTTTAGTCCAGCGTGAAGTTATCCGCCTGGTAACACCGGGCACGGTAATTGAGCCCAGCCTTCTTGATAGCCGGGAAAATAACTATCTGGTCAGCCTGGTCTTGGCTGACGAGGCGGTGGGCATAGCCTACGTTGATATCACCACCAGCGAATTTGCCGTTACTCAGGTGGCACTTGAGCGGGCTACTGCCGAACTGGAACGGCTCAAACCCTCAGAGATTATCACGGCTAACAGTGCCGAATTATCCGATTTAGAATTAACGGCTCCGCTAACCCGGCTTGATGATTATTGTTTTGAGCTTGAGGTCGCCCGCCAAACCGTGCTTGACCATTTTGGGGTGGCTACCCTTGATGGCTACGGCTGTGCTCAACTACCCCTGGCAATAAGGGCGGCTGGCGCTATTGTTCACTATATTGAGGAAACGCAGAAAGGGGTTCTGGGACAGCTAACCCGGCTTTCCACCTACGCCACTGATTCATTTATGGCCCTGGATGTGAACACCCAGAAAAACCTGGAGCTATTCCACAGCACTCATCTGGGAACAGTCGAGGGCTCATTACTGTCGGTTGTTGACCTGAGCAAGACAGCTATGGGGGGCAGGTTGTTAAAACGGTGGCTGGGTCAGCCCCTGGTTGATGTCGCTGAACTGACTAAGCGACAGGATGCCATTAGCTGGTTCGGTGATAATACCCTGGCTCGTAACCAGGCGGTTTCCTTGCTCGGTGATGCCGCTGACCTTGAGCGATTGATTAACCGGGTGAGGGGTAATGTTGCCACCCCTCGCGAGCTAATAAGCCTCAAACATAGCCTGGAGGTTATTCCTAAGCTTAGGGAGGTAATTGAGGCTGATAAAAACAGCCGTGCCATTACCTGGCTCAAGGACGAACTCAAGCCCCGCCAGGATGTCGTTGATTTAATTTCCGAGGCAATAGAAGAGCCGCCCTCGTCGGCTTTGGGTGAGGGTGGTGTAATCAGGCAGGGTTTTTCCGAGGAGCTGGATAGCCTTCGCCTGGCAGCCAGGAATGCCAAGCAATATCTGGCTAATCTGGAGCGCCAGGAACGTGAAAAGACCGGGATTAAATCGCTGAAGGTGGGCTTTAATAAGGTCTTTGGTTACTATATTGAGGTATCTAAATCCAACCTCAGTCAGGTGCCTCAGGACTATATTAGAAAGCAGACCCTGGTTGGTGGTGAGCGCTTCTTCACCCCCGAGCTCAAGGAGTACGAGTCGCTGATTTTGAATGCTCGGGACAGGATTAGTGAGCTTGAGTCTAATATCTTTCATCGGCTGTGCCGTCAGGTAGCCACTGCCAGCGAGCGCATTTTAGCCGTCGCCAATACTCTGGCTAATATTGATGTCTTCTCCAGCTTGGCTGAGGTAGCGGTGCGCTATGGCTACATCCGACCCAGGCTAACCACCGATAATGAAATAATTATTACCCAGGGGCGCCACCCGGTAGTGGAGAGGAGTTTGATTGACACTAGCTTTGTGCCTAATGATACCTACCTGTCCAACGATGATGCTCAGCTTGTTGTTCTCACCGGTCCTAATATGTCGGGCAAATCAACCTACTTGAGGCAGGTAGCCTTAATTGTCCTTCTAGCCCAGGTAGGCAGCTTTGTCCCCGCCGATTCAGCCACTATTGGTGTGGTTGACCGCATTTTTACCCGAATTGGTGCCAGGGAAGACTTGACTGCCGGGCAATCTACCTTTATGGTGGAAATGGTGGAGACAGCCAATATCTTGAATAACGCTACCCCACGCTCATTAATTATCCTGGATGAGATTGGGCGGGGCACCAGCACCTATGACGGGCTGTCTATTGCCCGGGCCGTTGCCGAGTATATCCATAACTATTCCGGGCTGGGCGCCAAGACTCTGTTTGCAACCCATTATCATGAACTGGTAGAGCTGGCTAGTTTCCTGCCCCGGGTGAAAAACTTTAATGTTGCCGTAGCCGAGGAGGGGGGCAAGGTTATCTTCTTATACAAGATTGTGCCCGGTGGGGTTGATAAGAGCTACGGTATCCATGTGGCTCAACTAGCCGGGCTGCCGAAATCAGTGGTGCACCGTGCCCGGGAGGTGTTAGACGAGCTGGAAGGGGATAGTAGCCGGGGGGCGAGGGCAGCCAAAGGCCGTGGGTGGAAGAAAGAGGCGGTTCAGCAGTTATCATTCCTGGAACAAAAATCGCCGGTGGTAGAAGAGCTGGAGAAGCTGGATATTAATTCTTTGACCCCGTTAGAGGCGCTGACCAAGCTCTACGAACTGCAAAAGAAAGCTAAGGAGGAATAGGCAAGGATTATTTGCCATTAAAAGGAGGCAACTAATGTTAGACAGTAGACAATATCGTCTGGCGCGAAGAATGACCGTGGCGGCACGGATAATTGGCTTGGGTGCCGTGGGCTTCGTCCTGACCTTCTTGATTGGTGAAACCAGCGCCGAGTTTATGGCTCAAGGCTGGGCGGCAGTCAGCAGAGAAGTCATTATAATAGGTGTGATTACCGTAATTGCCCTGGTTGGCTGTATTGTGTCCTGGGGGAAACTGCGAGTGGCTGGCATACTGCTCATTGTCAGTGCTGTTTTGTGCGCCACCAATATACCGCCGGTTCCGCCTCTTATTCCGTATGATGTTCGTGTTTGGTTGATAATAGGTCTGCCCCGTCTGGTGGCTGGGGTGCTGTTCCTTAACGCCTGGCGGCTGTCACGGGAACTTTAAACGGAGGTAAGATGATGAAAGTGGAACGAATGAGATTGGCAGGGCGGATAATCGCCCTTGTTATCACAGTATTTGGCGGAATCATGTTGATTGGTGAAGCTGTGGGGGAATATCTTCGTGGAGGCTGGGCAGCAATTGCCCCCCCAACCCCTGCCGACGCCGGGCTTCTGTTAGTCATCATTGGCGTCTTTGCCCTGGCGGGCTGCATTTTGTCCTGGTGGCGGGGGCGAGCGGCTGGCATATTGCTGGTTGCGGTGGCGGCGGCACTGGGCGCCCACATCGCTGTCTTTGCTGGCAGAAATCACCTGCTTGTCTGGTCAATGCTGGGCTTGCCCTACCTTGTTGCCGGCATCCTCCTCCTCAACTCCTGGCGCCTCTCCCGAGAACTAGTCTAGCCATAGAACTGCAAAAGAAGGTGGGGGAGGGGTAGGGAAAACGAGTACTTACTTTGTGCTTAGCGGCTGATGTACCTGCTTACACCAATCTTTAAAGGTGAGTTCTACACGCATTATTTCGTCGTCTGGAAGTACACCATTGTGAGCAATAACATTCCTTAAGTTTTCCAGTTCTTCTAAACGTAGTTCAATAAACTTAATATTCCCAATAAATCTCTCAAATTCCTTCGGGTATTTTCGTATGAGTGTTACGAGGTCTGCCCAGTCTAAATAGTTAAGCTCATCTGCGCCACGTGACGTAAGCCACTTATTTTTTGTCTCACGGGATTTGCGGTCTGCCAACTTGCGTTTCATTTGGGCAGAGGCAGCTTTATCCCACCATTGCTCACCCAGTGTGTTCTTGAGTACTGTGCGTAGTAAGTTTCTCACAGAGTTTTCTAGACAGTGTATTGCTACGTATACTTGCCCCATCTTATAAGCATTTTCTATGTCGGTAGATGACAGTAATGGTGTGCGGGAAACGTCAAGACGCTCACGTATTTTCTCCTCGGGTGAAGGGGTAGGTGATAACAAATTTGAATAAGTAGCACGGAACCTTAGAAGGGCATTACGGTGAAGCTTGAAAGATTTGTAACTATGACCAACCGTCACATCCTTAGATTTGCGAAGGTTTCTCCCTAACACAGTTTGATTAGGGATGCTCAGGTTTGTATCTCTAAAGCATTCAACAATATCAGACATTAGACAATCATCATTGCCTTTTATGTCTGTTAGGAACCAGATAAAAAGTTTGGCGTAGTCTACCTGCTTGAAATTGGTAGTATCTGTATTATCAACTATTTGATTGAGTTCAATTTTATTAACCATTAAACGTTAGAATAATACTTTGCGTTTCTGCCTACACCTGTTTTTTCAATTTTGCCGCTTTTAAAGAAATTATTTAAGGTGGCTGAAATAAGGCTGCTCTCGTATCTTACGCCTTTTTCTAATAGTTTTTTCGTAACTTCTTCGCGTGTTCTCTGTTCCCTAAAGAATCCTTCGCTAATTAACTCACTAATCTTTTCGCCGCATGCGGGTCCCGCTTTGGGCCTTACAGCTCTGGTTCGCTTAGGCGTAACTTCTTTTTCGTCTTTCGTCTTTACTTCAGGAGGTAAAGAAGAAAATGTTTTCCAGCTTTGTATCATTGAATTATACTGGTCAAGGTATTTCTCTACAAATTCCTGAGGCCCTTCTAATTGTAGAGTTCCTTCTTTAAGATTGATAACTGCTTTTACCGTGTCCACCTTTCCACCTCCTAAAAGGTTATTTAGTTTACATATTAATTATACCATATCCATTTACATAAAACTCAATTATTAGGGTTCGTCAAAGGGGCGTGAGCCCCTTAAAAAATAAATTTCCCTCTCTCCTTATAATAATTAGGTAACCCTATCCCCTTTATCCCCTTCCCCTTACGAAGGGGAAGGGGAGAGTGGAAAGAGGGGGCTGGTGCCCCCTCTAAACTCCCCTATATTTGAGGGGTTAAAGGGGCGGAGCCCCTTAAAAAACAAATTCCCTCTTATGATTAGGAATATATATCTTTATCATGGAGGGGGGATTAAGCGGGTGGGGTTTATAATCCGGCAGGCGAGATGAACAAGGTCAGTTAAGTAGATACTTGACTTTATAGTATGGCGGTGTATACTTTATCTACAGGTGTGAGGTGGAGATGTGGAAGAAGTGATTATAAGGTGGAAACCATTAGCTATCGGACTCGGTTCAGCGCTTGCCTTCCTGCTTGTTTTCAGTTTGGCTCCGGTTCAGGTGGTATCTTACACCGTTAGCGAGGAGTATCCAACTACCGAAACCTATTATGTCACTGAGGACTATACCGTAGAGGAGCCGTATGTAGACACTGAAACCTACTATGAGACCGAGCCCTACGAGGAGACTGTGCCCATTGACTATTTGGTAACCGGTGAAGAGGGGTATAACTATTTCGGTGGTGAAGGGTTTTATGTTCGGGTAGATATCAAGAATACCGACTCAATAAGCGGTACCTTTACTATTGTATTTGACTTCACGTTAGAGAGAGGGGTAAAAGACACAGAAACTAAGTCAAAATATATCGCGGCCGGTGATGAAGAAAAGCTCACCGTATCTTATCATGGTGCCGCTCTGAGGTCTTTTACCTATTCTATTACTCCGCCAACCAAAACTGTTACCGCTTATAGAGACGTAGAAAAAACGAGAGAGGTTATTAAGTATCAGACGGTAACCAAGTCTAGGTATGTCCCCGAAGAGAGGACTATCTGGAAGACAAGACCGGTAACACGCTGGAAGAGGGTTCCGATGCTGGAATACCTGCGCAGTTACTGACGCCACTTTTTAGCCTATTGGCTGTCGCTGACCACATAGTTTCTCAGGGTGCCGATAGGCTCTATTTTTATCTCTATGGTATCGCCGGGGTACATCGGACCGATGCCGCTGGGGGTGCCGGTAGCGATAATATCACCCGGCAGCAAGCTCATCACATGAGATATGAAGTTTATCAGCTCGGGGACGGAATAGATGAGGTCGGAAGTATTACCGTGCTGTTTGAGCTTGCCATTTAAATAGGTTTCCAGAGTAACATTGCCCGGGTCGAGTTCAGTCTCAATACACGGTCCAATGGCAGCAAAGGTATTAAAACCTTTGGCTCTAGTCCACTGCCCGTTCTTAGCTTGCAGGTCACGGGCGGTAACATCGTTAAAGCAGGTATAGCCCAGGACATAGCCCAGGGCATCGTCTACTGATACTCGCCAGGCTGGTTTCTTAATCACTACTCCGAGTTCGGCCTCGTAGTCAACTCTAGCTGAGGCGGAGGGATAAATAATATTATCCTCAGGTCCTATCACCGCTGTTGATGGTTTCAGGAAGGTTAAAGGCGCATCAGGCAGATGGGCATTAAGTTCTTTAGCGTGGCTATGATAATTAAGACC
>JAUWIC010000038.1 GCA_030605575.1 Dehalococcoidia bacterium | reverse complement strand
TTTCGGAACAGCAATTGTCCTTTCAGCTTCATACCATCCCCTCTATTTACCCTCAAAGGCTGTGATAAACTCATCCAAAAGGTTATTCTGTAAGGCAATGGCAGTTGCGTTTGCTCTATTCTTGGCATCAAGAATGCGATAGATTTGCTTGAAGTATTCGGTAACCGAAGTAACGTGTATTTCTAACAAATCAGCGATTTCTTGGTTGGTTTTACCAAGAGTAGCCCAATACAGCACGACCTTATGTCTTGGTGTTAAGTTATGATTCTTATTCATGTTTTCCCTCCCTAAAAAGTAGACCTACAAATAAGGCTTCCTACTAGATCATTAACGTTTTTAGGCGTGCCAGACCACCTTTTTAGGGACTTTTTTAAGAAATATTTATCAACTAACCTCAATTTCAAATAGGTGGACATTGGGACATCCACCCTCACGCTCGGACACTTGAGATTTCGTGCGTGTGAAAGGAAGGACCGTAAGTATCGTCTAACGTTGAAGCTAACTTACGTTAGCTTGTACTCTCAGCAGTAACTGGTGAATACTCTTAATATGTGATAATCAACATTAAAGATGAGGATGGGTCAATAACAACTACGAAACAGAATCCCCCGCACGTGGTCAACCCCTAATCCTGTTATACTCATCTGACATCTTCTTCTGTGCTGGAGTTTGCTTAATAGGTATTCTTGGGTTGAGCAGTACCTTTGAAATGTCAGCGTGTCTGACCAGTACACCGTCACTCTCGTATTTGCTAGTTTGGGTTGGTTCTAGAAGAACGTGGTGCGGTGTTACTTCAATAATGATACCTGTTTCCCATTTATTACCAGTGTATACCATTACTTTTTGCCCTATCCTGTGACGTAGACCAAAACCGTCCCCACGCACCAGCTTTTTTCTTTGTGCGTCATCTTGTTTGTCTTTGTAAGGCATTATACATAAACCCTTTCAACAAGCTTCTTTGGAACGATTGCTTCGTCTGCTTTCGTACCATCTTCAATCTCTACATTGGACAGCGTATAAGCGGTATCTGTGATTTTGGTTAATGTCCCTCTGGTGTAGGAAGCACCAACCCAAAGGGTTACTTGCTTGCCAATAGATTCTTCTAAATTAAATATGTCTTTCATCTGTCACTCCCCTTTGCTTTTTTAAGTAGTTCAATAAACTTTAGGATATATTCATCCCTTACTAATAGACTCTAAAAGCAACGGGTAGGGTATGAACTTGAGTCTGTGTTTGCTTAAGAAGTCCTCACTATGTCCTGCGTGACAGTAGTTGATGCTATGTTTGTCGCAGTATTCCTTGATGTTTTTGAACACGTCAACGTAGTAGTCTTGGTCATATATTGTCCCTAGAATTTTCTCTACCATTCTTTGAGAGTTATATTTAGGATTCCACATCCCGAACTCAAAGAGGTCAACATATTCCCTAAGCGTTTCAACAATATCAATAGGGTTACTTCGCTTGTCTGGTAGAATGGGTTCTACTGAGCAATAAGTAGAAATCCCCGCTTGCTTCAATTTCCTTAAAGCCTCAATCCTATTAGTTATCGAAGATGAGTTAGGTTCTAGCGATTTTCTAAGGTTATCGTCTAAGGTTACAATCGTAAGTCCTACCCTGCATTTGTCGTAGCTTTTGAACAAGTCCTTATCTCTGAGCACATTTGCACTCTTGGTTAGGACTGTGAACGGAAGTTCATTCTCAATGAGAGTCTCAATCACTTGCTTGGTTATCTCCTGTTTCACTTCAAGTGATTGGTAGCAATCGGTAAGCGATGAGATAAAAATATCTTTGATATTCTCTTTGGTGGAATCTCTCATTCTACTTAGTTGTGATTGCAAGTTGCTAACCACATTTAGAACAGGTGTAGAGTTTACCCAACTGCTATAAATAGGGTGCTTTTCTCTTCGAATCCACCAAGCATAACAATAGCGACAACCGTGTTCACAGCCATCATAGCAGTCAATTTTCCACTCGAACCTTGTCCCGCTTCGTTGAAGCGGATTAAGTATTGTGCTCGCTTTTGTTATAGTTGTCTGTGTGACCATATATAGTCCTCCTTGATACATTTCGTTGTTCTATTATCTATTATATCTTACTTGTAATTATTAGTCAAGTCTTTTCTATGGCACGCTATTGTAGGATACTTCTTTATTACATTTAAAAATAACACTTATCTCTACTTTTTCTGGCATTAATACCCGATAGTAAACTTTACCTTTTAATTCCAATACAACACTTTCCCCTATGTTTATGGTTTTAATCCACAATTTAAGGTAGAGTTGTGATACTAATACCACATACTTACCTTTATTTATAAAGTAGTTTATAATGCAACTGTTAATAGGACTTGACATTGTACGCCTCACTGTGTTATTATACTGGCATCACTAATCAAGGAGGTTTAATATGGTTAAAGTCGAATACGTTCCTGTTTCAGAACTTAAAGCTCTCAAACGTAAGATGAAGAAGAGTCTCATTGTTGAAGAGTATGAGTCCATATTAAAGGACTTACCAGAAGGTCAAGGTGGGAAGATTGATGCGAAGAAGGAAAAAGAGAAACCCGCAACTATTAAGAACCGCATCATGAGAATTGCAAAGTCATTGAATATGACCGACCTCAAAGTGAAGAGGACGGGGGATGTAATATCATTTTGGAGAGAGTAACAACCCTATTGCTGGAGCCTTACCCAGACTTGCCAGAATTGCCGATAAGGTGGTTATAAGATAAAACAAGTAGCAAACCATAGCCCCACAACAAGTTTTGGTGGGGGATGGTCTGAATGGAATTTGTTATCTTACTCATTATCTCTTTGCTTATAGCAATATTCAGAGTAGTACCCAAGCGGTAGCGGAACGTATGCTGGACGCAAAGTTTGAATTCTTTAACAATCTAATAAGGGGAACACAACATCGCAATGTTTGGCAAAGGCGTGGGTTTTTTCTACGGCGTGGCGGGGGATTGCCACAGTCAATATTTAGGTATGGTAGAGTTAAAACAAGATGAATATGACAGCCACGCACACTTTAAGAGGTTCTACGGCAATTCTGTGTTGCCAATACTACTGTCACTTTTTTGGCGTATAATTTGTCCAACGGATTGACAGACTGATAACAAGAAAAGAACAATGAAGAGGATTCAAAGTAGCACAACGAAACGCTATTTTTGTGCGTATTTAGGCTTGTATTTACGTACAAGTTATGATAGGCTAGCCTCGTATGGAAGGCAAATCACTAAGAGCAATAGCAAAGGAACTTGGAGTATCTCATAGTTACTTGAGCCAGGTTATCAATGGCAAGCGTCCTGCCAGTGAAAAAGTGCTTACCACTTTGCTTACCAGTGGATTGATAAAAAGTGATTTTTTGGGGTATAATGAAGCTACTTGGCAGCGTAGCTCAGTGGTAGAGCAGAGGACTCATAAGCCTTTGGTCGTGGGTTCAAATCCCTCCGCTGCCACTTTTTTATTAGTTTTTGCTTCGCCTAATACGAGGTATCCACATTGGAACTCTTCGCATGTATTGCTTGTACTCCTCACCAAACCGATCAACTAGTAAGCTTTCTTCATAGCGAGAAATGTAATGTAGGAATATGCTCACAGCAATCCAGATACCGAGGGCAGCTAATGACATGTTTAATGCTAAAAGTCCGAGATAAAGTAGGATTTCGGACAAATATACTGGATGGCGAACCACATTAAAGACACCCTTCTGGATTACAGATGATTTGCCTCTCTTTTTATCGAAAACGATGGATTGACCTTTGCTTGCCAAATAGACGGCAAATACGATGAGAATGATACCAACAGTAATTCTAACGCTAAGAGGTATGTACTGATTGGTGAAGGTTGAGTAATTAAGGAAGAAAGAATCTGATACCCAAATAGCCACAAATTGTCCACAAAAGTGCCTATTGTCAGTTTACCACTAGAAGCCATTTTTGTCAATACCCTGGCCCAAAAAGTCACTAAAAGTGGCCAAAAGTGACACCAGCTTACCCGTCAAAGACATCATATTGATACTTTCTCCGCACTATAAATTATTCTGAGGTTAGATGGCTTATTCTTAACACTAAGTGCGGAGAAGTGATATACTGGGCAGCGGGGAAGAAGAGGTATGTAACATGGCAGCCATTTTATCCCGGCAGGATATTCACCAGTTACTACACCAAGAGCTACCTCTAATAGAAGGCTATATTAACCTTGATGAGCAGGTACAGCCTAATGGCATTGACCTTACCCTGCGTGAAGTGGCAATGCTCCAGTCATCGGGTAGAATAGCGGTTAAAGATAGCCAGAGGCTGGTATCCGATTTAGCCCCATTGCTGTTTGACGGACTGGGTTTTATTGACTTGGTGCCCGGTATCTATATTATTACCTATAATGAGATTGTCCATCTGCCTAAAAATGTTATGGCATTAGCCACGCCCAGGTCGAGTCTGCTCCGTTGTGGGGTTACGGTAAACACTGCGGTGTGGGACGCTGGCTACTCGGGTCGTTCCCAATCGCTTATGGTGGTCTATAATCCGCAGGGGTTTCGTTTGCAGAGGAATGCCAGAATTATTCAGCTTGTTTTCCTGTGGCTAACCCGGGAGACAGAAGGCTACCAGGGAGTCTATCAACAAGAAAATATAGATTGACCTTAACCTCACTTCTTGGTGACTATACGGCATCTACGATAGTTGTTGACAGTTGACCTTTAGCTGTGGTAAACTCAAAAAAGTTAGCGTTCTGACACCATAGCTAAGTTAGCTTGAAATGGATGAGCCTAAGCTCATCCATTAAAATTGTGAGCAATAGGAGGGAACCGAATTGCCAACGGTTAATCAGCTTGTCCGTAAAGGGCGTAAGAAGGTTACTAAGAAAACCAAAACGCCGGCATTGCGCTTTAGCTATAACGCCTTAAAGAATAGGCGGGTGGCGGGGAGCTCTCCGCAAAAGCGAGGAGTTTGTATTCATGTTAAGACTATTACCCCGAAGAAGCCCAATTCAGCCCTGCGTAAAATAGCTAGGGTGCGGTTGACCAATGGGATGGAGGTCATAGCCTATATTCCCGGTGAGGGGCATGAGTTGCAGGAACACTCGGTGGTCCTGATTCGTGGCGGTCGAGTGAAGGATTTACCCGGAGTTCGTTATCACATCATCCGGGGTGCCCTGGATACTAGCGGTGTAGCTAACCGTCGTCAGAGTCGTAGTAAATATGGAAGCAAGCGAACTAAAGAAGTGACAGTTACCCCTCCTCCGGCCACTGCGGTTGTCGATGCTCCTCCCCCCGACGTGGTTACAGAAGAGGGTGCTTAAATTAAGGAGGTAAAATGCCAAGGCGGGGTCAAGTTATAAGAAGAGAGCCGTCTCCTGATGCTAAATATCACAGTATGATTGTGGCTAGGTTGGTTAATAAAATAATGATGCAGGGCAAGAAGACCACGGCGGAGGGGATTGTGTATGATGCGCTAAACATTATGGAACAGCAGGAGTCAAAAGCCCCGGTCAATGTTCTAGAACAGGCAGTAAAGAATGCCACGCCGCTGCTTGAGGTTAAGCCCCGTCGGGTTGGGGGTGCTACCTATCAGGTGCCGGTGGAGGTTCGGGCTGACCGTGGTCTTTCTTTGGCTATACGCTGGCTGATAAAATCAGCTAGAGCCAGAACCGGTAAGTCTATGGCGGAGAAGCTGGCGGCTGAACTTAGCGACGCTTCAAAAGGACAGGGGGCGACTATTAAAAAGCGTGAGGACATGTATAAAATGGCTCAGGCCAATAGAGCCTTTGCCCATTATAGGTGGTGACAGGGCAAGGTAGGGACAGGACAGTGGTTAAGAGATTTCCTTTAGAACGCATACGAAATATAGCTATTATCGCTCACATTGATGCTGGTAAGACCACCATCACTGAAAGGATACTATACCTTACCGGTCGCACCTATAAGATTGGCGAGGTGGATGAAGGCACCGCCGTGATGGATTGGATGAAGCAGGAACGAGAACGCGGCATTACTATCACGGCTGCAGCTACTACTTGCTATTGGCAGGACCACCGCATCAATATTATTGATACCCCGGGTCATGTGGACTTTACGGCTGAAGTAGAACGCAGTCTCAGGGTATTGGATGGGGGAGTGGTGGTTTTCGATGGCGTGGCTGGGGTTGAGGCTCAATCAGAGACAGTATGGCGACAGGCTGACCGATATAATGTGCCTAGAATTTGTTTCATCAATAACATGGACCGAATTGGTGCCAGCTTTAACCGTAGTTTGTCTATGATTGAAGAGCGACTAAACGCCAGGCCTCTGGCCATACAATTACCTTTAGGTAGTGAAGCCTCATATGAAGGCATTATTGACCTAGTAGAGAATAAGGCATGGCGCTTTGACGGCAGACCTGATTCAGAACCAGTGGAGGTAGCTATTCCTGAGTCAGAGCTGGCAATGTGTGTCGAATTTCGTCAGGCACTAATTGAAAAATTGGCTGAAGGTGATGACCAGATTATGGCGGCTTATCTTGATGGTAAGAGCATTACTCCTGATGAGTTGAGAACAGCCTTAAGAAAGGTAACCCTGGCTAATAAAGGGGTGCCTATTCTTTGTGGCAGTGCCCTGAGAAACAAAGGTATTCGGTTGTTGCTTGATGCCATTGTCAGCTATCTCCCGTCTCCTTTAGATATGCCACCGATAAGAGCTATTGATACCAGGCTCAAAACTGAAGTCACCCGCCCTGCCCGAGATGATGCCCCCTTTTCCGCACTCGCCTTTAAGGTGGTATCTGACCCTTTTGTCGGTAGGCTGGTCTATTTAAGAGTGTATTCGGGCAGAGTCAAGGCCAAGGCTCAGGTATTTAACGCCGCCCAAGACAGGAAGGAGCGCATTGGGCGGCTATTATTAATGCATGCCAATCGTCGTGAGGAGATAGGTGAGGCTGACACCGGGGCTATCGTGGCTACCTTAGGTCTTAAGGGTACCTTTACCGGTGATACCCTGTGCGATTCCTCCCGACCGGTGCTGCTTGAATCTATTCGCTTCCCTGTGCCAGTGCTCTCGGTGGCTATTGAGCCCAAAACCAAGGTTGACCAGGATAAGATAGGGGAAGCCCTAAGCAAATTGGTTGAAGAGGACCCTACCTTTAAGGTTGATTACAATCAGGACACGGGACAGACTGTTATCTCGGGTATGGGTGAGCTTCACCTGGAGGTCATAGTCGGCAGACTGTTCAGTGAGTTTAAGGTGGGGGCAAAGGTGGGTAAACCGCAGGTTGCCTATAAGGAGACGATAACCATACCGGTGCAGGTTGAAGGGAAATTCGTTCGACAAACTGGAGGGCATGGCCAGTATGGTCGTGTCTGTCTTGAGCTCGAGCCTGTAGAGTGTGGCGGTGGCTTTCAATTTGTCAGCCGGGTTAAAAATGGAGCTATACCGAAGCAATATATCCCAGCGGTGGAGATTGGGATTAAAGAGGCTATGGAGACCGGGGTGCTAGCTGGCTACCCTGTAGTTGATATTAAAGCCACCCTCTATGACGGTAGTTATCATGAGGTTGACTCTTCAGATATAGCCTTTAAGCTGGCTGGCTCACTGGCGCTAAAGGGTGGTGTGGCTAAAGCCAAACCTATCCTTCTCGAGCCAATTATGAAGTTAGAGGTGGTTACCCCGGAACAATTTCTGGGTGACATAATAGCTGTTCTCAATTCAAGGAGGGGACGTATTGAGTCTATAGAAACACAGGGCGAAATGCGTGTGGTTTATTCATTCGTTCCCTTAGCTGAGACCTTTGGCTATGCCACCAGCCTCAGGTCACTAAGTCAGGGTAGAGCCACCCATTCAATGGAATTTTATCGCTATGAGGCGCTCCCAACCGAATTGGTGGACGAGATTAAAGCTGCTGGTAGAAGGTGAATTTGTTCTATGCCTAAGCAGAAGATTCGTATTAAGCTAAAGGGTTATGACCACAAGATACTTGACCAATCAGCTCTGCAGATTGTTGAGGCAGTGGAGCGGACGGGGGCTATTGTTATTGGACCGGTACCCCTGCCTACTCATATCCAGAAGTTTAGTGTTATCCGCTCCCCCTTTATTGATAAGGATTCCCAGGAGCAGTTTGAAATTCGGACCCATAAGCGTCTTATTGATATTGTAGAGACGACTTCTAAAACAATAGACGCCTTGGCTAACTTGAGTCTACCTTCAGGAGTTAGTATCGATATTAAGTTATAAAAAGTCTAGGATGGCTAGGGATATGACCCAGGGGATTATTGGTCGAAAGTTAGGTATGACCCAGATATGTGGGGACAGTGGTGAAGCCGGGGCAGTAACCGCTATTGAGGCTGGACCGTGCACGGTAGTACAGGTTAAAACGGCAGCTAACGGGGGATATAATGCTGTTCAGCTTGGATTTGGTCAGGCAAAACGGCTCAACTCCCCTCAGCGGGGACATCTCAAGGGGTTGGGTCAGTTTAAGTATCTTCGAGAATTCAGAACCGATGATATTGAAACGGTTAAAGTCGGGGACAAGGTTGATGTTAGCTTGTTTCAGGTAGGTGACCTGGTTGATATTACCGGGGTGTCCAAGGGTAAGGGCTTTGCCGGTGTCGTCAAGCGCCATCATTTTGCCGGCGGACCAAAAACGCATGGGCAGTCTGACCGACACCGTGCCCCAGGCTCAATAGGGGCGACTACCTCTCCGGGGAGGGTATTTAAAGGGATGCGCATGGCGGGACATATGGGAAATAGTCAGGTGACGGTGCGTCATTTGGAGGTATTTAAAGCCGATCCTGCCCGTAACCTGCTGGTGGTTAGGGGGGCAGTGCCCGGGGCTACCAATGGATTATTACTAATACGGAAATCAGAAGGGCTCCCCCAGAAATCGGAGATTTCCGGGGGTGAGGCTGGGAGGAAGTAGGCAAGTGCAGGTACCGGTTTATAGCTTAGCCGGGGAAGTGATTAAACACATTGAGGTAAGCGACCGAGTTTTTGCCGTGCCGTTTAATCAGGCAGTGGTACACCAGGCAATGGTAAGGCAGCAGGCAGACGCTCGTCAAGGAACGGCTAGTACTAAAACTCGTAGCCAGGTTTCGGGTAGCACTCGGAAGTTGTTTCGGCAGAAACACACTGGTTCTGCCCGAGCTGGTAGCCGAAAGTCACCACTACGCCGAGGAGGAGGTGTCGCTTTTGGCCCCAAGCCCAGGAGCTACCGGCAGGCAATGCCTAAAAAGGTGCGTCAATTAGCTCTACGCTGTGTACTATCAGCCAAGGCAAGGGATGGGGAGTTAGTGGTTTTGGAACAACTGAAACTTGATGAGCCTAAAACTAAGGAAATGGTAAAGATTTTGGCAGCGCTGGGGGTGGATTCCTCAGCTCTCATTGTTACCCGGGAAGCCGAGGGCAGCGTGGTTAAGTCAGCCCGTAACCTGCCAGGGATTAAGACAATGCCGGCCAGTCTACTTAATGTGGTTGGCATCCTTGCCCATAAAAGGTTATTGATGACTGAGGCGGCTGTGCGCAAGGCAGAAGAGGTGTGGGGAGAGAAACTATCTCAGGGAGAGAGCCATGCATCCCTATGAAGTATTGCGCCGTCCGGTAATAACCGAGAAGGATACTGAGCTTCAAGCTCAGGGCAAATATGCCTTTGAAGTAGCCAGAGAGGCTAACAAACCACAGATTAAACAGGCTGTGGAAACGGCATTTAAGGTCAAGGTGACCGCAGTTAATGTGATAACAGTCCATGGTAAGGTGCGGAGGGTAGGCGGACGGCGGGCGTTAACCCCGCCCTGGAAAAAGGCGATAGTCACCCTGGTGCCAGGGGATAAGATTGAATTCTTTGAGGGTGTTTAATAAAAGGGCAGTTTGAAGGGAAGAATGAGAGAGTTAAAGAGAGGCGAATTGCGTAAAGGAGATTATATTAAGAAATGGGTCTGAAGGTATATAAGCCCACCTCTCCCGGTAGGCGGGGTATGAGCGGCTCTACCTTTGAGGAAATTACTAAAGGTAAGCCAGAGAAATCGCTGCTTCTACCCCTTAAGAGGAAGGCGGGGCGGAATAGCCAGGGCAGAATAACAGTTCGACACCGGGGTAAGGGTGCCAAACGAAGACTCCGCATCATTGACTTTAAGCGTGATAAGGTTGGTGTTCCCGGTAAAGTGGCGGCTGTTGAATATGACCCTAACCGTTCAGCCAATATTGCTCTTATTTACTATGCTGATGGGGAAAAGCGTTACATCCTCGCCCCTTCAGGGCTTAGTCTCGGGGATACGATAAAGTCAGGCAGTGAGGCTGAGATAAGACCCGGGAACACATTGCCCTTGAAGCTAATCCCCAGCGGTACTTTGATACATAATATTGAGTTGGAGAGGGGCAGGGGCGGACAGATGGTGCGAAGTGCTGGAGCTGCCGCTCAATTAATGGTGAAGGAGGGTGAATATGCCCTGGTTCGGTTACCCTCCGGTGAGGTGAGGCGTATTCGTGCTGATTGTTTGGCTACCATTGGGCAGGTAGGGAATATTGACCATCAGGGTATTAAATTGGGCAAGGCAGGTCGTAAGCGGTGGTTAGGTTGGCGACCTACGGTGAGGGGCTCGGCTATGAATCCGCGTGACCACCCTCATGGTGGTGGGGAAGGCAGGTCGCCAATAGGCATGCCCGGACCTAAGACACCGTGGGGGAAGCCAGCTCTGGGCTATAGAACTCGTAAGCCCAAACCCTCGGATAAGATGATTGTTAGGCGTCGGAGAAAGTAGACGGAAAGGTGAAGCCAGATGTCAAGGTCAATTAAGAAAGGGCCAGCCATTGACCCCAAACTGCTAAAGAAAGTGGAAGCTGTTAACCGCTCCGGCCAGAAGGCGGTGATAAAAACCTGGGCACGATGGTCTACCATCCTGCCGGCGATGATAGGGCTTACTATCGGGGTGCATAATGGCCGGAGACATGTGCCTATTTTTATCACCGAGAATATGGTAGGGCATAAATTAGGTGAGTTTGCTTTAACTCGAACCTTCAGGGGTCACGTGGCTAGGGCGGAAAGAATTACTCAGGTAAGAAAGAGAAAGTAGGGCATAATATGGAAGTGAGAGCAGTGGCTAAAGACACCGGCATATCACCCCGTAAGGTGCGCCTACTAGTAGATATGGTACGAGGCAAAACGGTGGACGAAGCCTTGACTATACTCAAGTTCGTCTCTTCACCTACTGCTCGAGTTGTCGCCAAGGTAGTGAAATCGGCGGCAGCTAATGGTGAGAATAATTTTCAGACGTCCCGGGATTTAAAGATTGTTAGTATCTTTGTCGACGAGGCACCAACCTTGAAGAGGTTCCGTCCACGAGCTCGAGGGCGAGTCAGCTCTATCCTTAAGCGGTCTAGTCATATTACAGTGGTTGTTGCCGAGCAGGAGGAAAAAGTTGGGTCGTAAGGTTCACCCTATGGGCTTTAGAATTGGTATCATACGGGATTGGCAAGCCAAGTGGTATGCCAGCAAGCGTTACGTGGAGTTTTTGCAAGAAGACTTAAAACTTCGGCAGGCTATTAGGTCTAAATATGCCGATGCTGGCGTCTCTTTGGTGGAAATTGACCGCCAGGCAAATAGGGTGTTGGTAACTATTCATACCGCTCGCCCTGGCGTGGTCATCGGGCGGGGAGGGCAAAGAGTTGATGAAATGAGGCAGCACCTTGAGGGTCTTATTGGGAATAGGGTCCAATTAAATATCCAGGAGATACGGCAGCCCGAACTTGATGCTTATTTAGTCGCCAGGGCAGTAGCTGAGCAGATTGAGCGTCGTGTTTCTCACCGGAGGGCGATGAAACAAGCCATTTTTCGCACCCTTGAGGCTGGGGCTAAGGGGATGAGAATCAATTGTGCTGGTAGATTGGGTGGTGCCGAGATAGCTCGCCGTGAAATGATGCATCGGGGGCAGGTACCCCTGCA
>JAUWIC010000004.1 GCA_030605575.1 Dehalococcoidia bacterium | reverse complement strand
ACATTAATACTGCTTTAGATAATAAACCTCAGCTTACTGTAGATGACGGGGCTGACCTGGTTACTACTCTTCATACCAAGCGAAGTGAGCTAATTAAAAATGTCATAGGTGGTACTGAGGAAACCACTACCGGTGTCATCAGGTTGCGTAGCCTAGAGAAGGCAGGGAAGCTAAGGTATCCCTTGATTGCAGTGAATGATGCCCAGACCAAGTATCTCTTTGATAATCGCTACGGCACCGGGCAGAGCACCATAGATGGCATTACCCGTGCCACCAATATTCTGTGGGCGGGCAAAAAGGTAGTGGTTTGCGGCTATGGCTGGTGCGGGCACGGTATAGCCTTGAGAGCCAAAGGGCTGGGCTCCCAGGTGATTGTAAGCGAGGTAGAGCCGGTCCGTGCCCTAGAGGCACTCATGGATGGCTACCAGGTCATGCCACTAATAGAGGCAGCTAAACTGGGGGATATTTTCATTACCATTGCTGGTAATAAAAGTGTCATTGATAAAGCCCATTTCCAAGTGATGAAGGACGGAGCTATTCTAGCTAATAGCGGACACTTTAATGTAGAGATAAATATCCCAGCCTTAGAAAGCTTGACTCATAGTAAGCAACGCATACGACCCTTTGTCGATGAATATACCCTGAATGATGGGCGCCGCTTATACTTGCTGGGGGAGGGGAGATTGATTAATCTGGCGGCTGCTGAGGGACACCCGGCCAGTGTTATGGATATGAGCTTTGCTAACCAAGCCCTGTGTCTGGAATATATAGTGAAGAATAAGAACCGGCTCAAGCCTGAGGTTTATCCTGTTCCTGAAGAAATAGACAAACAGGTGGCCCGGTTAAAACTAAACTCAATGGGCATTGATATTGACAGTTTAACTCCAGAACAAGAAAAGTACCTAACCAGTTGGCAGGAAGGAACATAAAAAATGACTGATAGTTTTAATAGCTCACCTATCTACATGCTTACCTCAGAGTCAGTTACCGAAGGACACCCTGACAAGCTATGTGACCAGATATCAGATGCTATTCTGGACACCATCCTGAGCAAAGACCCCTATGCCAGGGTAGCCTGTGAGACAGCGGTAACCAATGGCTTGATAATAGTTATGGGGGAGATTACTACCGACTGCTATGTTGAAATTCCCCAGATAGTAAGGGAAGTGGTTCGCGATGTAGGCTACATCTATCCTGAATATGGCTTTGATTATGAATCCTGTGGAGTGCTGGTTTCCATTAAGGAGCAATCCAGCGATATTGCTATGGGAGTGGACAAGTCACTGGAAGCAAAAGTGGCTTCAGCGGCTACTGACCTGGATAAAATTGGGGCTGGTGACCAGGGAATGATGGTTGGCTTTGCCTGCAACGAGACGCCTGAGCTTGTGCCGCTGCCTATTTCCCTGGCACACAAGCTGTGTCGGCGTCTGGCTCAGGTCAGGAAGGATAATACCCTACCCTATCTCCGCCCCGATGGCAAATCACAGGTAACAGTTGAATACCATAATGGTGTTCCCAGGCGAGTTGATAGCGTGGTGCTGGGAGCCCAGCATAACCCTGACGTCAGCCAGGCTCAAATTGAAAAGGATATTATTGAACAGGTAATTAAGGTAGTTATCCCGACTTCACTAATTGATGACAAAACTAAGTATTATGTCAACGCTACTGGTCGATTTGTAATTGGTGGTCCGGTATCCGATACCGGTTTCACCGGGCGTAAGATTCTGGTTGATAGTTACGGCAGTATCGCCCGACATGGCGGTGGTTGCTTCTCAGGCAAAGACCCGACCAAGGTAGACCGCTCAGCGGCTTATGCCGCCCGCTACATAGCCAAGAATATGGTGGCTGCCGGGTTAGCCGAGCGGGTGGAAATCCAGATTTCGTATGTTATCGGTGTCTCTCACCCCGTTTCCGTCTCCGTAGAAACCTTCGGCACGGCTAAGATCAACCAGGAGGTGTTACTTAACCTGATTACCAAACACTTTGACCTCAGACCCGAAGCCATTATCCGAGCCCTTAACCTCCGCCGCCCTATTTATCGGCAGACTGCCTGCTACGGACACTTCGGTCGAGACGACCTTGACCTCCCCTGGGAAAAGACCGACAAAGCCGAAATACTCAGAAAAGAGGCGCTGGGTAAATAGTAAAAGGGAATTAGAAAATGGGAATATGGACAACTGTGATAGTCGCTGCTATCGTTGCTTTTGCCTCAATTTTCAGCACATTTATGTCAAATAAACAACACGACAAGCGGTTTAAGGAAGAGCTTGAAAGGGCAAGAGAGGCAGATTATCGGAAGAGGCGATGGGAAGTTAGGAGCGAACCTTTACTCAAATTAAGAAATGATTTGGCTCGTATGGCTACTAAGCTGAAAATGTTAGTTATTGATACCCGGGGGCAACACTATCGGTCAGACATTACGGAGGAGGAAAAAAATAAGGAATTGGAACGGGCTGTGGACGATTTGAAAGATCATGTGACAAGTGGGGACTTTCTGCAAACTGTAAATCTACAATACGATGCAGAGCTTTTAGAGCTAGTGGAGGGGATTAGAAGTAACTATCTGTTACTTTTCGAATATGCTCTGGATTATAAGCACCTAAGACTCGAGCAACTGAAAGAATTTAGTAAACTTTCTCTACAAATAGAAACTAGCATTCCTGAAGTTCAGGAGCTAATTAACAAGCGACTGGAGGAATTATAGTCTCTATCTAAACAGGGAAGTTTGAAGGGGCGAAGCCCCTTTAAAAAATCCTTCCCCCTCTCCTTTTCAGTTGAGGGGTATTACGGGGGAGAGTAAGATAAAGAATCAAAATGGAAAAGGTACTCTTTGCCTGGAGTGGGGGCAAGGATAGTGCCCTGGCTCTATATGAAATTCAAAGAAGTCAAAGGTATGAAATACTATCTTTACTAACCACAATCACTGAGGATTATGACAGAGTCAGCCTGCACGGGGTACGGAGAACCTTAGTCGAGCAGCAGGCAAAATCGCTAGGCTTACCCATTCAAGAAGTATTTATCCCCAAAGATTGTTCCAATAAAGAATATGAATTCAGGATGAAGGAAACCCTTATCAAGTTTAAACAGGCTGGTGTTTCGCGGGTAGTTTTCGGCGACATCTTCCTAGAAGAGGTAAGGAAATATCGGGAGGATAATTTATCAAAGCTAGAGATGACGGGGCTCTTCCCGATATGGGGGAGGGATAGTGCTGAACTTACCAGGTCATTTATAGCTCTGGGCTTTCAGGCTATCATTATTTGTATTGATACCAAAGTTCTTGACAAAAAACTTGTGGGGAGGATAATTGATGAAAGCTTCTTAGCTCAACTTCCGCCTAATGTTGACCCGGGGGGTGAGAATGGAGAGTTTCATTCCTTCGTCTTTGATGGACCGATATTCAGAGAGAGGATAGCCTATAAGCCGGGGGAACAGGTGTTAAGGGACTCATTTTATTTCTATGATTTATTACCAACAGAGGAGATAAAATCAAAAAGGGAAGCCTGAAGGGGCAAAGCCCCTTCAAAACCTATATCTCCCCCTCAAACGACTAAATACTAAGGAGAGTTAAAGAGAGGCGAAGCCTCTCTTACAAACCAATTCCCCCTCTCCTTTGAAGGAGAGGGGGATTAAGGGGGTGAGGTAGATAAAGAACCCCATTAAATTTGGTACCGATGGCTGGCGAGGGATTATTGCCCAGGACTTTACCTTTGATAATGTGCGGGTTTGCGCTCAGGCGGTAGCTGACTATCTAAAACAGACGGGCTTAGCCAGCCGGGGGCTAATTATCGGCTATGACACCCGCTTTGCCTCTGAAGACTTTGCTTCAGCCGTGGCTGAGGTAGTTGCCGGCAACAGGATAAAGGTATGCCTCTGTCCCCGGGCTACCCCGACACCGGTCATAAGCTATGGCGTTCGATCTCAGGGGGCTGGAGGAGCTATTGTCATAACCGCCAGCCATAATCCAGCTGTCTGGAGCGGCTTTAAGTATAAAACTAAAGACGGTGTCAGTGCTCCATCCAAGATTACTACTGAACTAGAAAAGCACATCTCTCACACCCTTGCCACAGGCAAGATAAACCGGGTGCCACTAGCTCAAGCCCTGGAACAGGGGTTAGTAGAATACCTTGACCTAGCTCCCATTTACCTGCACCGTTTAACCGGCCTTGTTGACCTAAATGAGCTACGCCGAGCTAAACTAAAGGTGGTTGTTGACCCTATGTATGGAGCCGGTATCGGCTATTTCAAGACATTGTTAGGCGATGGAGCTATTGAGCTAATAGAGATAAATAATGAACGAAACCCGTTATTTCCCGGGATACAACCAGAACCAACCGCAGCTAATTTAGCTAAGCTCTCAGCTACAGTCAAGAGGCGAAAGGCAAACGTAGGACTGGCTACCGATGGCGATGTCGACCGCCTGGGCGTTGTCGATGAGAATGGTGTATTCCTAACCCCCCTCCAGGTCCTAGCTCTACTCTGCCTTTACCAGCTGGAGGTACGGCGTGAGCAAGGGGCTATAGTCAAGACAATAAATACTACCGGTATGCTCTATCGCCTGGGGGAAATATTTAAGGTGCCGGTCTACGAGGTGCCGGTAGGCTTTAAGTATGTTTCCCAGAAGATGATAGCTAAAAATGCGCTCATTGGCGGTGAAGAATCCGGTGGCTATGGCTTCTTCATGTTGAGAGAGCAACCATACATGCCGGAACGAGACGGCATCCTGTCAGGTCTCTATTTCCTTGACCTGATGATTAAAACCGGTAAAAGCCCAGCACAACTCATTGACTACCTTTATAGCAAGGTCGGACCTCACTACTTTAAGCGTATAGATATAGAATTCCCTGAGGGCAAACGCCAGGAAATAACTAACCGTATCAAGCACAATCC
Source organism: Dehalococcoidia bacterium (assembly GCA_030605575.1). Classification (GTDB taxonomy): domain Bacteria; phylum Chloroflexota; class Dehalococcoidia; order Dehalococcoidales; family E44-bin46; genus E44-bin46. The sequence continues at coordinate 14,073 of JAUWIC010000004.1, read as the reverse complement.
ACCCCAATCCATTGACGGCGTCAAGGTGAAATTAGACACCAAAGATGGCTTCCGATTTATCCTGGCCGATACAAGCTGGCTGCTCATCAGGTTTTCCGGAACTGAGCCAGTGCTTCGCCTTTATGCTGAAAGTAATACTCAGGCTCGGGTAGAAAGGCTGCTTGAGCTGGGAAGGGAATTAGCCGGAGTCTAAGCTATGACCGATAAGCTTCCCCGAAAAACGGAAAAGCCCTGGGGTTTTGAGCTATTATTCGCCCATACCCTAAAGTATGCCGGTAAGGTAATCTTTATTAGAAAAGGACATCGGCTCAGCCTTCAATACCATGAAAAGAAGGATGAAAGCATGTACATCTATCAGGGAAAGGTGCGGATAGAAATTGAAGGAGCCGATGGCGGCATGACATCATACATAGCCCAGCCCGGTCACAGTATCAGAATCCCTCCCCGCACCAAGCACCGCCTGGAGGCTATTGAAGATACCACCTTCCTTGAGGTGTCCACCCCCGAACTGGAGGATGTGGTCAGGGTAGAAGACGACTACGGACGAGCCAAACCATAGACTATACGAAAGAGCATCCGGCTAAAGGTGGAGGAAAATAAGTCTTTACCGCTTGGTGTATTGAGGGGCTTTGCGGGCCCGCTTGAGTCCAGCCTTCTTCCGCTCTTTAGCTCGAGCGTCCCGGGTAAGTAGTCTGTGCTCGCGGAGCACAGGTTTAAGGCTTTCGTCAGCCTTTACCAGGGCACGAGCAATACCATGAGCGATAGCACCCCCCTGCCCCGATATGCCACTCCCGACGACCTTAACCACAGCATTATACTTACCTATGCTATCGGTAACCAAAAGCGGTTGCAGTATTACCCGGCGGTGCTCAAGACGGGGGAAACGCTCCTCATAAGGCACATTATTGACAATGATAGAACCATTGCCCGGCAACAGCCTTACCCGGGCTACCGCCGTCTTGCGTCTGCCTACTCCGTAATAGTAAGTTTCGTTCTTCATTTGAATCCTATCTCTCAGTCTGACCCAGGTGAGGGTGAGTATCACCGACATAGACCTTGAGCTTCTTCATCATATTAGCACCAAGTCGGGTGTGAGGCAACATCCCCTTAACCGCATGTTCAATTATCCGAGTCGGGTTAGTCTGCATCAGTTTATCATAAGTGATACTTTTAAGCCCCCCGGGATACCCCGAATGTCTATAATAGACCTTCTGCTTAGCTTTATCACCGGTAACACGAACCTTCTCGGCATTGATAATAACAACATAATCGCCGACATCTAAATTACGGCTGAATATTGGTTTGTGCTTACCCATAAGTAAGCCAGCCACCCGAGTGGCTAGCCGACCTAAAACCTGGTCGGTAGCATCAATAACATGCCAGTCTCGCTTAATTTCAGACACCTTAGTGCTATAGGTTTTCACTATATCTCCCCTCCCAAGGGGCTGGGATAATTTACCCGCATAAGGCACAGCCCACAGGCAGGAGCTGCCGGGCCAGCCAGACCGGGCTTCCTGGCCTCAATTATACTATGAAACTGGTCAACACTCACTTTACCCAAGCCAACTCTAATTAGAGCACCGACTGTATTGCGCACCTGATGGGGTAAGAAGGAGTTAGCCACCATATTGAAAACGGCTAATTCACCATCCCTGTCCATTTTTGCCTGATACACCTTTCGCACCGTGTTCCTTGTCCCGACTCCGATACAACTGGCAAATGAAGCCAGGTCGTGCTCGCCAACCAGAGCCTGACACGCCCCATTCATAGCTTCAATATCGAGGCATCCGGTAACCAGGCAAGAAAAGCCCCTCATGATTGGAGACCGGGTCAAGCTATTTAATATATAGTAGTTATATTCCCGGCTAATGGCATCACGCCTGACATTAAAAGAATCGTCCACTCTATGGGCTGACTTAACGGCAATATCCCCAGGTAAATAGTAGTTCAGTCCGTTAATAAAAGCCGGTAAGGGAAGGGGCGACTTAGTCCTGAAGCTAACCACCTGTCCCTTAGCATGAACTCCAGCATCAGTTCGACTAGCTCCCATCACCCGAAGCCTTTCTCCGGTAAGCTTCCACAACGCTACCTCCGTCTCGCCTTGAATAGTGGAGAAATCACCCTGTAGTTGAAAGCCGTGGTAGTGGGTACCATCATATTCCATAATCAACACAATCTTGGTAGTTGTTACCAAGCCGACAACCTTCCTTACGCTACCAACTCAAGCCGAACCATAGGTGCTCCATCACCCAACCTAGGTCCTAACTTAGTGATACGGGTATAACCACCAGGGCGTTCAGCATACCTAGGGGCAAGGTCAGTAAATACCTTATCGGTCACCTTCTTATCAATAATAAATGACAATGCCTGACGGCGGGAGTGAAGTCCGCCCTTCTTACCTAGGGTAATCATCTTCTCCGCCAGGCCACGCACCTCCTTGGCTTTAGCCTCGGTGGTGGTAATTTTTTCGTAGCCCAAAAGGTCAGTAACCAAGCCACGAAACATTGCCCTTCGGTGTCCCGAAGGTCTGCCTAATTTTCTACCAGCTACTTTATGCCTCACCCTCTACCTCCTCTTCATCTGACGGAGTTGGCTCTGCAACTGGAGGGGTAAGGGACAGTCCCAGCTCACTGAGCCGCTCCTCTATCTCCTGCCTAGACTTCTGTCCAAAATTCCGCAGCGAAAGCAATCCTTTCTCCCCGGTAGCGATAATCTGCCCCACGGTAGCAATGCCGCCGCGCCGTAAGCAATTCATAGTACGCACTGATAAAGTTAGTTGCTCTACCGGCATATTATATTTCTCCTCAGGGATAGCTAAGCCAATAAGCTCCTCCTTTAACGGAGCAACCTTGGCATAATTGACAAACGGGGTCAACTGCTCTACCAGAATAGCAGCACTGCGGCTGATGGCATCAACTGGTGATATAGTCCCGTCAGTCCACACCTCCAGATACAACTGCTCGCGGCTACCCTCCTGACCAACATGAGTTGGCTCAACACTAAAATTAACCTTACGTATCGGGGTAAAGATGGCATCCACTGGAATCGTGCCTACAGGCAGATTATCACTGGACTCAGCTTGCCTATAGCCCTCAGCTACTTCCACATCAAACTCCACATAAAGCTTGGCCTCAGGTGAATCTAAAGTAGCCAAATAAAGCTCAGGATTGGCAATTTCAAAGTCGGTTGAGGGCTTAATGTCAGCCGCACAAACTCGCCCCTCCCCTTCTACCTCCAGTGTTAACTTACCTGGTTGACCAGAAAGGGGGATTAACCTCAATTCTTTAACATTAAGTATAAACTCGGTAACGTCTTCCATCACATGAGGAATGATGGAGAATTCATGCTGAATCCCTTCAATCCTAATCCTGGTTACGGATGCCCCGCTAAGGTAGCTAAGCAGCACTCTCCGTAATGAATTGCCCAGAGTAACGCCGAAGCCTTTCTCCAGTGGCTGGGCTAAAAATCGCCCAAAGTTATCTTTACTCTCAATACATTCAATCTTCGGTATTGCTAGCTGAGACAAAGTGCTACCTCCTCCAATATATTATCGTGAGTAATACTCAACTATAGTCTTTCCCTCAAATTTGGCATCAATATCATCAGGGGTAGGTAGAGATAAAACTCGACCCACCAGGTTCTCTTTATCCAGGCTTAACCAACTCAAAACCGACTTAGCCGGAATATTCTGAACCACTTGCTGATAATATCCAGTTTTAGTACTACTCGCCTTCCAACTAATGACATCATCTTCCTTGACCAAGCAGGAGGGGATATCGGTTTTACGCCCATTAAGCAAGATATGTCCGTGTTGAATTAGCTGACGAGCCTGAGAGCGAGAATCGGCGAAGCCTAAACGATAGACCACGTTATCCAGTCGTCTCTCTAACAGCACCAGTAGATTTTCCCCGGTGATGCCTGACTGCTTCTCAGCCTGAGCAAAAAGCCGTCTAAACTGTTTCTCCATAAGTCCATAGGTATAGCGGGCTTTTTGCTTCTCCCTTAATTGGAAACCACGGTCAGAAATTCGGCGGCGGCGCCGACCAAACTGTTGCCCCGGCGGTTTCCCTCGCCTATCCAGGGCACACTTAGGCGTAAGGCACCTGCTACCTTTAAGCATTAATTTCTCACCGCTACGGCGGCACAATCGACAAACGGCGGCGGTATATCTTGCCATTTCTGCTCCTACACTCGTCTTCTTTTAGGAGAGCGACAACCGTTATGTGGGATAGGCGTCACATCTCTAATAGTAGTAATATAAAGGCCTGAACTCTGGAGCGAACGAATAGCTGCCTCGCGCCCACTGCCCGGCCCTTTAACATAAACCTCTATTTGGCGTAAGCCGTGCTCCATCCCTCTACGGGCGGCATCACGAGCTGCTAATTGAGCAGCATAGGGAGTGCCTTTACGCGAGCCTTTAAACCCGGCTGTCCCTGAGCTTGCCCAGGCAATAACGTTCCCCTGAGGGTCGGTGAGAGTCACTATGGTATTATTAAAAGTGGACTGGATATAGGCTCTCCCTTCGGGAATAGATTTACGTTCTCGCCTTCTTACTTTAGTTCGCTTCTTCTGCGGCATTCTAATCTCCTATCTAACTCCAGATGATTTGACTATTTCTTGGTGGCGCCCCGTTTCTTGCCTCTACCAGCTACCGTTTTGCGAGCACCACGTCTGGTACGAGCATTGGTTCGCGTTCGCTGCCCTCTAACCGGCAGGCCATGGCGGTGCCTGATACCACGGTAGCTACCAACCTCAATAAGACGCTTGATATTAAGGTCAACCGCTTTTCTAAGTTCACCCTCAACTTTATACTCCCGGTCAATAACCTCTCGGAGGCGATTAACCTCGTCTTCGGTAAGGCTATCGGCCTTGGTCTCAGCATTGACACCGGTTTGAGCTAGAATCCGGTGGCTCAGGGTAGAGCCAATGCCATAGATATATTGTAGCGAAACCCAAATTTGCTTATTTTTAGGTATATCTACACCAGCTATGCGCGGCATTATAGTCCTCCCTCAATAGACATTTAGCCCTGCCTCTGCTTATGCTTAGGATTGCGACAAATAATCCTGACTACCCCCCGCCGTTTCACCACCCGACAATTTTTACATCTAACCTTAACTGAAGCTTTAACTTTCACAATAAGTCCTCATTACTTGAACCGATAAGTAATCCTACCTCGACCCAGGTCATAAGGGGAAAGCTCTATCAATACCTTGTCACCGAGCAAGATTTTAATATAATGTAATCTTATCCTACCCGAAATGTGAGCCAGTACCTTATGCCCGTTAGGCAGCTCGACACGAAACATAGCATTAGGCAACGGCTCCACTACCGTCCCCTCAACCTCAATAGTCTCTTTCTTAGCCATAAACTCCTTGTCTATACAATAGTAAGTACCTCTGGTTCAGCCCCGGTAATGGCAATGGTGTGTTCAAAGTGGGCAGAAAGACTCCCATCATCAGTAAATACCACCCAGTGGTCATTACCGAGCCGGGTATGCCAATCGCCAATATTCACCATAGGTTCAAGGGCAAGGGTCATACCCTTTTTCAACACTGGTCCGGTGCCTGGCTGACCAAAATTGGGTATCCGGGGTTCCTCATGCATCTCCCGGCCAATACCGTGCCCGGTATACTCACGGATCACCGAATAGCCCTTTGACTCAGCACAATTCTGAATAGCGGCTGAGATATCGCCCAATCTCGCCCCGGGATAAGCCGCTGCAATACCAGCGTTGAGGGCAGCCTGGGTAGTTTCTAGCAGCTGTCTAGCCTGTGGGCTAATCTCACCGACAGCTACTGTCACGGCAGCATCACCCTGAAAACCATCAAAAATCACTCCAAAGTCAAGAGATACAATATCACCTTCATTTAAAACCCGCTCCCCCGGAATCCCATGCACTATCTCATCATTTACTGACACACAAAGGTTAGCTGGAAATCCCCGGTATCCCTTAAACGAAGGTTTAGCTCCCAGCCTGGCTGATTCTCTGCCGGCGATAATATCCAACCCCCTGGTTTTCATCCCCGGTCTCACTTGTTCACTCAATATCCCCAATATGGTAGCCACAATTCTGCCTGCCTGCCGCATAACGGCAATCTCCCGGTCAGACTTGATAATTATACCCATCTAACCACAAACTTTCTCTGCCTGAAGGGCAGCCACTATCCTCTTGCCTACCTCGTCTACACCCCCCTCGCCATCTATCTCCACTAGTTTATCAGCCCGGGTATAATAATCAATAAGGGGGACTGTCTCGGCAAAGTAGACCTCCAGTCGCTTTTTGACCGCTTCCATAGTATCATCAGGGCGTTGATATAGCTCACCGCCGCACCTATCGCACTTACCCCAAACCTTGGGAGGCGAACTTATGATATGATACGGCGTCTGGCAACTACGGCAAACCCAACGTCCACTCAAGCGCTTTATAAGCCCCTTTTCAGAGACCTTGATATATACTACCTTATCTATAGCCTTAGCCTCCCGGGCTAAAACCTTATCCAATGTCTCGGCTTGTTTCAGATTCCTGGGAAAACCATCAAGGATTACCCCGGATTCACAATCTGGAGCTGACATACGCTCCAGGACTATTCGTATTGAAATGGGGTCAGGGACTAGCACCCCCTCTTCCATATAAGACCTGGTCTGCCTTCCCAGCTCGGTCCCCTGCTCTACTGCCTGCCGTAACAAGTTGCCTGAAGCAATATGAACCAAATTTAGCTTCTGAGCCACGTAAGCAGCTTGCGTTCCCTTGCCCGACCCGGGGGCACCTAGAAAAATAATATAGAGATTGTTTATCAACCTCACCCCCTTAGTCCCCCTCTCCATGATATGGATATATATATTCCTATCATGAGGGGGAAGGTGCGTGTTTTGAAGGGGCTTCGCCCCTTCAAACTTCCCTTGATAAGTAACCTTACAGTATACAATCTTTACTCCGATTTCAACTGTTGAAAAGACTTTTTATTTGATAAAGCCTTCATAGCGCCGCATTACCAGTTGCGCTTCCATCTGCTTCATAGTATCCAAAACAACACCAACCATAATAAGTAACCCCATGCTAGATAACTGTATTATCTGAATATTGGTAATCTCTCGCATCAAAAAGGGCACTATTGCCACTCCCGCCAGAAAAAGGGCTCCCCCCCAGGTAATACGCTTAATGACCTGGTTAAGATAATCACTGGTATGTCTCCCTGGTCGAATCCCGGGGATAAATCCTCCTTGCCGTTGTAAGGCACCGGGCAAATCCTGCTGGCCAAAGATTACCATAGTATAGAAGAAGGTGAAGCCGAGCACCAGCGCAAAATAGAGACCCCAATAGAATAAGCCCATAGGCAGCGCTGCCCTAGGGTCAAACAGGTTCATAATAGTGTTGGCAAAGTTAGGGTCAGCTCCGGCTGGAGCCGCAAAATAACTGGCTACCATACCGGGGAACATTACCAGTGCCATACCAAAGATAAGAGGTATCATTCCGGCGGTGTTTACCCGCAGTGGGATATGGGTTGAGCCGGCTTGTCTATACATCCGACCACCGCGAAAGATGCTACGAGCATACTGAACCGGAATACGACGGTGTGCCTCAGTAAAGATAACTATCACCGCCATAGTGGCTATGGCTATGAAAGCATAAACTGCCAACCCACTTAGGCCTCCACCTTCCGCAGTCAAAATACCCTGCCCTATCATAGTAGGTAGGGCAGCCACGATGCCACCAAAGATTATTATAGATATACCATTACCAATACCATATTCGGTAATAAGCTCACCCAGCCAGACCAAGAACATAGTGCCGGCTATCATGGTCAAAACCATAGCTGCCATCGGCAGACCGGGGGTAGTAGTGACAACACCCTCACGCTGGAGCAAGATTATCTGTCCGTAACCAGCGAGACCGGCCATAGGCACAGTCAACCAGTGGGTATACTGATTAATCTTATTCCTGCCAGCCTCTCCCTCCTGGGAAAGAGCTCGCAGTCGGGGGATAATGGGCGTCATTAGCTGCATAATAATGGTAGAGGTTATATAGGGATAGACCCCCATCGCCGCCACACTGAAATACCTCATAGCCCCGCCACTAAACAGGTCTAGCATGCCCAGCAAGGCATTACGCTGAAATAGCTCCTGCAGGGCAGCGGCATCCACCCCGGGAAGAGGCACATGAGCCACAAAACGGAAGACCACCAGCATGCCTATGGTAAAGAGAATCCGGCGCCTTAAATCGGGTATACGGATGGCGTCAAGCAGTGCCTGGAGTAATCGTGGTCTACCTTGTCTTGGCCGCATGCCCGACCTCCTCCACTGTGCCCCCGGCTGCCTCAATCTTGGCTTTAGCCGCAGCCGAGAACTTATTTGCCTTTACCACCAGAGGATGATTAATATCACCCTCAGCCAGAACCTTAATTGGTTGCCGTAGCGATTTTACCACCCCGGCGGCGACCAATCTTTCCGGTGTTATCTCACTCCCAGCCTCAAACGTATTAAGTTGACCTATATTAACCAAGCTATACTCTATCCTAAAAATATTGACAAAGCCCCGCTTCCGGGGCAAGCGTTTGATTAAAGGCAGCTGCCCGCCTTCAAAGCCACGGCTCATCTTATACCCGGAACGAGACTTCTGCCCTTTACAACCTCGCCCGGAATAGGTGCCATGTCCACTACCATCCCCCCGACCCACCCGCTTTCGGCTTTGCTTAGAGCCAGGGGCTGGGGAGAGTTCATCCTGCCTCACGAGCCTGCCTCCTCTACCTTAACTAGATGTTTCACCTTATTAATCATGCCCCGAATTGGGCTACAGTCATTATGGGTAACACTCTGATTTAGTCGATGAAAACCGAGAGCCTTTAATGTCCGCCGCTGAACCTTATTATAGCCGATACTACTCTTGACCCAGGTGATACGGAGCTTAGCCACTAGAAATTGCCTCCTCAACTTTAACGGCTGACTTACGTTTGGCTAACTCCTCTTTCGGCTGCTTAAGCTGGCTGAGGGCAAGCATCGTTGCCTTAGCCACGTTAACCTTATTTGAGCTACCCAATGATTTAGTCAAAATATCCTTAATTCCGGCGGCCTCAACCACAGCCCGGATACTACCCCCAGCGATGATACCTGTACCCGGCGCCGCTGGTTTGAGCAAGACCTTAGCTGCTCCAAATTTAACCCTTATTTTGTAGGGAATAGTAGCCCCGACCAGCGATACTTTAATCAAATTCTTCTTAGCCACAGCACTAGCCTTGCTGATTGCCGCTGGCACTTCATTAGCCTTACCGGTGCCAATACCTACATGGCCGTTACCATCCCCGGTTACCACCAAGGCGCTAAAATTGAGGCGTTTTCCCCCCATCATTACCTTGGTCACCCGATTAATATAGACCAGCTTGTCACTCAGTACCAGCTCAGTGGGGTCTATCTTGAGTTTACTTATCAACCTCACCCCCTTTAGGGTTTTATTAGGTAACCCCATCCCTCTTTATCCCCCTTCCCCTTGATAGGGGAAGGGGGAAGATAAGTTCTTAAAGGGGCTTCGCCCCTTTTAATCCCTTTTTAAACCATCTCTTATCCCTCTCCATGATATGGATATATATATTCCTATCATGAGGGGGAAGGATAGTTATTGAAGGGGCTCCGCCCCTTCAAGCTTCCACCGATTTAAAATTTTAATCCCTCTTGCCGAGCTGCCTCAGCCAGGGCTTTAACTCGGCCATGATACTTGTATCCGCCACGGTCAAAAACTGCCTGTGTTATCCCTTTAGTCAATGCCCGCTTAGCCACCAGAGAGCCGACAAGCTCAGCCTTACCCGTCTTTACCTTACCCACCACCGCACCTTTTATTTCGGGGTCAAGGGTTGAGGCGTGGGTCAGGGTACGCCCCAGCGAATCATCAATAACCTGAGCATAAATATGATTCAAGCTACGAAAAACACATAAACGCGGTCTAGAGGTGGTGCCTTTCACCTTGACTCTAACTCGACTATGTCTTCTGAGACGTGCCCCCCTGGGCTCAACTTTGCTCATTATTCCTCTCACCCACTACTCTGCCTGCCTTTGCCTGGCTTCAAGTGAACTAGCTCCCCAACATATCTAATACCTTTACCTTTATAAGCATCGGGGGGGCGAATAGCCCTAATCTCGGCTGCCATCTGACCAACAACGGCTTTATCAATTCCGGTAACCTTAATGCGATTTGTCCCCTCTACCATCAGAGACACACCGGGCAACGGTGATACCTCTACCAGGTGGGAAAAGCCGACATGAAATATCAGCTTATCCCCTGTCTTTTCCACCCGATAACCCACCCCTACCATCTCAAGACTTTTCTCAAAGCCACTGGCTACCCCCTCCACCATATTAGCCAACAGGCTCCGCGTCAGCCCGTGTAAGGAACGATGCTCCTTGCTGTCACTAGGTCGCGACACTATCAGGGTACTATTGTCTAAGGTGATAGACATATCAGGGCTGAAACGACGACAAAGCTCCCCCTTGGGACCGGTTACCGTGACCTCGTTCCCCTGATTAATACTCACCACCACTCCTGGTGGCACCGTTATCGGCATCCGCCCTACTCTAGACATATATACCACCCCGACATTGATTTACCATACATAGCATAATAGCTCACCACCAATCCCCTGGCGCCAAGCTTGATGCCCGGTCATCACACCCTCAGGCGTAGAGATGATAGCAATGCCCAAACCACCATAAATACGTGGGATTTCCTTTCGCCCAGCATATACCCTCAACCCGGGCTTACTTACTCGCTCCAACCCAGAAAGGACTGGTTGATTTTTATCATCATATTTAAGGTGAATCTTAATTACTCGGTGTGACTTACCCCTAAGCACCTCATAATCATTAATAAATCCTTCGGCTTTAAGGATTCTAGTAATAGATAGCTTCATCTTTGAGGCTGGTATCAGTACCGAATTATGCCTCACCATAATAGCATTGCGTATTCGGGTTAGCATATCAGCTATTGGGTCAGAAACAGTCACACCTATCTCCTTAGTCTTATTTTAGAACATCTAGTTACCAGCTTGATTTTCTTACCCCGGGAATCTGCCCCGCTAGAGCCAGCTTACGAAAACAAATACGACACAAGCCGAACCTACGGATATAGGCACGAGGCCGGCCACACAAATAGCACCGATTACGCTGCTGCACTCTATATTTGGCAGGACGCTCCGACTTTACAACCTTTGACTTTTTAGCCATTTCTACTTCAATCCCGGCTGAAAGGCATACCTAATGCCTCCAGCAGATGTCTAGCCTCATCATCCGTCTTAGCCGTAGTGATAATTGACACCTCCAGTCCCCGTACCCTATCTATCACATCGTAATCTACCTCAGGAAAGGCGATTTGCTCCTTAAGCCCCAATGTGTAGTTGCCCTGACCATCAAATGAGTTCCGGGGAACCCCCTGAAATTCACGCACCCGAGGTAAGACAGCATTTACCAGCTTGTCAAAAAAGTTATACATACGCTCTCCCCGCAGGGTTACCTTTAACCCGATAGGCATTCCTGTCCTCAACCTGAAGGAAGCAATGGATTTCTTAGCCCGGGTTACCACTGGTTTCTGCCCCGAAATAGCCGTCAAATCCCTCTCAGCTGCTTCCAGAGCCTTAGCCTCCCGAAGCGCCTCGCCCAAGCCGATATTAAGCACTACCTTATCCAGCCGTGGTACCTGCATTATATTCCTGTACCCACAAAGCTCCACCAGGTTGGGGGTAACCTCTTTTCCATACCTTTCCTTGAGTCGTGACATTTAATCAATTACCTCACCACAAGAGCGACAGATACGAACCTTCTTACCATCCTCTAAACGGTGGAAGCCAACCCGGGTAGGATGATTACACCGGCTACACAATAGCATAACATTTGACACATGAATTGGTGCCTCCCGTTCTATTATGCCTGCCTGCCTAGCCTGACGCACCGCCCTGGTATGCCTTTTGATAAAATTGATTCCCTCTACCAGCACCTGTTCATCCTTGGGGTAAGCAACGCGCACCTTACCCTTTTTGCCCTTATCCTTACCAGCAATAACGAGCACGGTATCATTCTTCCTAATCTTCACCACTTCCCTCCTCACAAAACTTCGGGTGCCAGTGATATAATCTTGGTAAAATTTTTCAGCCTCAACTCCCTAGCTACCGGGCCAAATATTCGAGTTCCTCTGGGATTATTCTTATCACTAAGAATAACCGCCGCATTTTCATCAAACCTGATATAAGAGCCATCGGAGCGCCGATATGGCTGAGCGCTACGAATGATAACCGCCCTGACCACGTCTCCCTTCTTGACCACTGCCCCCGGGATGGCTCGTTTGACCGAAGCGACAATAACATCACCCACGCGGGCATATCTCTTCCTGGTGCCGCCCAATACATTAATGCACATAATTTGTCGGGCGCCAGTATTATCAGCCACCTTAACTCTGGTATAAGATTGAATCATACCACTTCACTCCGAAACTAATTTCAGGTTATTTCCTCAGGCTGGACCTTAACTAACTCGCCTTTGGTCATTATCTCAGCTACCCGCCACCGCTTCTGCCTGGAGAGGGGGCGAGTCTCTATAATCTTAACTATATCACCTAGACCACACTCATTATTCTTATCGTGGGCTTTATATTTAACCACTCGCCTGATGGACTTCTTATATAGCTGATGGCGCTTGGGGGTTTCTACCGCCACCACCACCGTCTTATCCATCCGATTACTGACCACACGTCCAAACCTGACTTTGCGTTTCTCATCCATAGGCTCAAGATTTTTCTGGATACTTTATACCCAGCTCCCTCTCTCTTATTATAGTCATTAATCTGGCAATCTCCTTTTTAACCCTCGGGATTTCGCGGTGGTTTACCAACTGCTTGGTAGCCAGGCGAAAGCGAAGATTAAAGAGCTCCTGATGAGCTGCTTCTAATTGCTTGGTCAATTCCTCGTCACTGAGAGCTCGAATCTCATCAACCTTCAACTTGGGCTAGCTCCTTACTTACCGAATCACTACCGACGCCGGCCCCAGCTTCCCTGACCACAAATTTAGTGCCGATAGGAAGCTTATGTGAAGCCAGTCGCATTGCTCCCTTGGCTATTTCCTCATCAACACCCCCCATTTCAAATAAGACTCTCCCCGGTTTGACCACGGCTACCCAATGATCCAGGGAACCCTTACCCGAACCCATACGGGTCTCAGCCGGCTTTCGGGTAACTGGTTTATCCGGGAAAATACGTATCCAGATTTTACCACCACGACGAATATAGTGGGTAATAGCCCGCCGGGCAGCTTCGATCTGCCGACTAGTAAGCCAGGCAGCGTCCAGTGCCTGCAGACCAAAATCGCCAAAAACAACCGTGTTCCCGGCCTGGGCTTTGCCTCGACGGCGTCCTTTATGAGTCTTGCGGTATTTCACTCGTTTCGGTTGTAGCATCTTTCTCCTCTGATTTCACTGAGGTAGTGTCTATAGCCTTTGCCTTCTTTACTCTTTTTGCCGGCTTTGCCGGTTTCTCCTCTAATTTCACCGAGGTAGTATCTATAGCCTTTGCCTTCTTTACTCTTCTTGTCGGCTTTGCCGGTTTCTCCTCTGATTCTACAGAAGCAGGTTTTACTGGCTCAGCCAGCTCTTCCGCCGGCGCCGCTGGTACCTCCTCAACTTCAGCCACTGGCTCAGCTACCTCTTCCGCCGGCGCCGCTGGTACCTCCTCAACTTCAGCCACTGGCTCAGCCAGCTCTTCCACTGGCGCCGCTGGTACCTCCTCAACTTCAGCTACTGGACCGGCTAGCTCTTCTGCCAGCTCAGCAGGTGCTTCCTCAGCTTCCGCCACCTCAACCTGAGGCAGGATATCACCTCTATATATCCAGACCTTTACCCCAATCCGACCGAGAGTGGTACACGCCTCAGTAAAGCCATAATCAATATCAGCCCGTAGCTTGTGCAGGGGTACCTGCCCCCGATGCATCATTTCACGGCGAGCTATCTCGGCACCACCCAATCTACCAGCACAATTGATTCTCATCCCCTTAGCCCCAGCCTCAAGGGTGCGAAAAATGGCTTGTTTCATCGCCCTCCGGTGA
>JAUWIC010000054.1 GCA_030605575.1 Dehalococcoidia bacterium | reverse complement strand
CCACAAATTGTCCACAAAAGTGCCTATTGTCAGTTTACCACTAGAAGCCATTTTTGTCAATACCCTGGCCCAAAAAGTCACTAAAAGTGGCCAAAAGTGGCATCACAGGTTGATGGAGAAAGCAGGCTTCCTTATTCTACTGAGGAGGTTTATAATATAAAAAAGAAAAGGCTAATAGATAGGTACAGGAGGATACTATGAAAACAAGGAAATTAGGCGGGACAGGTCTTAACCTGTCAGTTATTGGACTCGGTACCATGGCAATAGGCGGTGGCAACTGGTCATACGGTTGGGGACCACAGGACGATAGGGAGTCAATAGCGGCTATCTTACGCGCCCTAGACAAGGGGGTTAACTGGATAGACACAGCTCCAATTTACGGCTGCGGTCATTCTGAAGAGATTGTGGGTAAGGCTATAAAAGGCTTAAGCAGTAAGCCCATTATCGCTACCAAATGTGGTCTACACTGCGATAAGGCTGGGGACATATTCTTTCGTTTGAGCCGAGAAAGTATCCGCACTGAAGTTGAGGCAAGTTTAAGAAGACTGAATATAGATATCATTGACCTTTATCAAATTCACTGGCCAAATCCTGATAGAGATATTGAGGAGGCGTGGGCTACCATAAGCGAGCTAGTAAAGGAAGGGAAGATTCGCTATGCTGGCGTATCCAACTTTAATATAGAGCAACTGAAACGCATCCAGTCCATTCATCCGGTAGCCTCCCTCCAACCCCCTTACAGTATGCTTGAACGGGGCATTGAAGACAAAATACTCGATTATTGCCGGGAAAACAATATGGGTGTTATTGTGTATACGCCTATGCAGCAGGGTCTGCTCAGCGGAAAGTTCACCAGGGAACGACTCCAGAATATACCTGCGGGAGACCTCAGGCATCGAGACCCTCACTTTCAGGAACCCCAGTTTAGCGCCAATCTTGAACTGGCTGAAGGCCTATATCCTATTGCCCAGAAGAGTGGCCGAACCGTGGCACAGCTGGCGATAGCCTGGGTCTTGAGGCGACCCGAGGTAACTGCCGCCATCGCTGGCGCCAGACGTCCCTCTCAGATTGAGGAAACTGTTCTGGCTGGGAACTGGGTACTTTCCGAGGCAGATATTTCAGCCATTGAACGACTAATTGATAAACGTGAGGGGGCACTCAATCTAGCCTGAACTAGACAATGTTGCCGTCCTCTTGGTCTAGAGGCCGGAAGGACGTCTTTGACTATTCAACAATTTGGAAGATTTAGTATCTTCTCTCTCTTCCCCCGCCGAACCCGCCGCCTCTCCTCCCCCCAGAAGACCAGTTGTCTCTGCTATCGGAACGAGGACGAGCCTCACTAACATTAAGCGTTCGGTCCTTTAGCGTTTTTCCGTTGAGACCAGCAATTGCGGCTTTTGCTTCGGATGATGTTGGCATTTCAACGAACCCAAACCCTCTGGGTCGCCCTGTATACTTGTCGGTTATAATGCTTACAGATGTCACCTCTCCAAAAGCCGTGAATTCTTGCCGCAATTCCTCTTCAGTTACCTCATATGATAAGTTCCCCACGTAGATGTTCATATTAACCCCCTTTGATAAATTGTGTAATAGTGAAGATAGCACCACAATTGGAACACTACCGAGGCTTGTCCCGAAAAACGATTGGATGACCTCCCCTATTCACTTTGGCAGTTAGAGCTAAGCCATCCAATACTCAGGCGTTCTGTGGCAATTTACAGAGCAGTAATTGCGATTATTTAACCAAGCATCCAATGACCTGAACCAAAACTACTCCACCTAGCATACTCTGAAGGGGCTCCCTTGTCAAACCATTTTTGTTGTGAGCCACTAGCGGATAGAGGTTAATAAAAAGCAGGTTACAATACGCTATAACCTGCCATTACCACAAAGGAAAAGGGCCAACGAACAGGTAGAAGTTCTACCTATTGATACCCTTGGTGGAGCTGGAGGGATTCGAACCCTCTACCTTTTGACTGCCAGTCAAACGTTCTCCCAATTGAACTACAGCCCCGCAATTAAATAATAGCAAAAAACGGACTGGCTAGCAATAAACAAGAGCATTTGACAACTATGATTCCACGGCTATCAAAAGATAGGACTTCAAAGCTAAATGGAGTGCTCAGGGCTTACCTTCAAGAAGCGCATAGATTATTTTTAGTCACCTGCCACAGATAGGCATAACGCTCTCTATCAGACATAATAAGCCATCTTATACGAAAACGAAGCTGATTAATATAATTAACTATTCTCACCTTCATACCATATCTCCATCTATCGTGTTGTGCCCGGTTATCATTCCTACATTAGTTCCTACAAGCTGAGAACGCAATTACCCATAAGTTAAATCTTTGTAGTAATTTAGTACTTAGACGTACTTAACTTGATTTAGAAGGATAACCACTGAGGAAAGCTAACCCAAGAGTAAGACTTAGCTTTTCTTGGATAGCACAGTAAGGTACTGAAGACCCAGGGCAAAAGTAAATTTACTTTCAACAAGAGGAGCGCCTACGATAAGTTGTTGCATCCCTTCAGGGGTTAATTTTATATATTCTTTTTAATCGCCAGTTAATGTGCTAACACCCAACTTTGGGGATGCATAAAATATGAGGATACTGTTGCCACAATAAAATACCTGCGAGCTAGCTAGATATTCCTTGACCAAGCATTCAATCGCTTGTTTTCTTAGCGGATGCCCCAATTCCAGCCAGTTAATGAAGCCAGTTTTTATTGGCTCTCTGATGAAAACCAAATCATAGTTTTCTTTCACTTTCCTAAGACAACCTTCCCTGTCTTGCAAATGATGTAGAACCCCCCACATTACGGCTAATTCCCCTTGAGGCATGGCCTCCTCCAGATTTATGACCTCAGCTTCGATCCCTTTGTCTCCGGCCTGTCTAACCAGACGTGGGTTAATATCAAAACCTCGGAGCCTTTTTGGCAAGAAAATCTCCTTCAGCAGCACGGTTACCTTTCCATCACCACAACCCAGGTCGTCCATCTGTCTATGCTTAAAGTAAGGGGGAATTATTTCTTTGGTAAATTCAAGCTGCTTCCTTATGTGGGAGCCAATAATTATATTATAGCCACTGAATAAATTAGAAAGCTTGCGTATTTTCACTGTAGACTCAATTTCCTTTCCTGCATACGGCACCAACTTCGGTTAGGTGACACCTCTTCATTTTTAAGATTTCTAGGCCACTTGACTCCAACGCTGCTTTAAATTCCGCTTCGGAAATAGCTGTCTCGTCAGGATATATCCACAGGTGCAGTTTCTCGAAAATCCCTCTCCATAATCTATAGGCTAGACTTGGGGTAGGCACTAAGATTACAGCAATCCCATTTGGAGTCAGCAGGTCTCTGTGTAAACAAATCAGCTTTTTCTGCTCCTCAGGGGTATAGTGCTCTAGAAGTCCCTGGGAATGAACTATATCATATTTCTCACTTAAATCAAGGCTAAATAAATCTTGCAGCAGGAATTCCTTTTCGCATTTAAGACCAGACAGCCTTTTTTGGGTATCTTTAAGCACATTAGGATTGAAATCGGCCAGGGTTACTTTATCAACCTGGAACAATTTAGTCATTTGTAAAGTATGATAGGCGGTGCCACAGCCCAGCTCAATTATCTTAATCGGCCCTGTAAAGCTAATCCCACGTAACAAACCTGCGTAAGCTCGCCAAACAGCCCATAGGAGTAGCTGGCTGACTCGAACACGCCTATGATACCTATCCCAATCAGTGGTAACTCTCATATAAACATCCAGATTACGGTTCCACTTAAACTATCTGTAACCAGCGAAGGAAGATCCCCAAGCCGAGATAACCACAGTAGGCAATGGCCATAGCCTTAACCGTCATGCCCGCCCAGCAGGCAAGGAAGAATTTCCACCAGCGGAAACGGAGCGTCCCCATACCAATAGCCATCGGCACAAAAAAGGGGTTGATTGCCGCTGACATCAAAAAGACAACCAATATACCTCTTCGCTTGGCTATATCTAGAATCCGAGGTACACGCCCCCACCTTAGCAGGCGAGATAATAGGCGAGACATCCGAGAAGAAGGACGTACCTCGTTAGACGAATTATTTGCAAAAGCAAAAATGTTACTCAACGGGAAAAATTTGCGCCCACCACGACCGGTTAAATAAAGGAGTGTTCCACCGATACCCAGTCCCAGCCCACAGGACACTCCGACCAGGGCGGGATGTAATAGTCCACCGAAGATGAAGGTTACTACCATGTAGGGAAGTGGTACGGGCAAGCTGAAGCCAGACAAGAGACCGACAACGACAAGGCCTAAATAGCCATAATTCTGGAAACGGCTTATTTCCTGCCAGTGATAAATTATAACCACAGAAGCGGCAATGACCCCACCCAGAAACAGGCTACCAAAGATATATCTCCTTCTTTTTGAGCTTGTGCTAGCTATCGCCATTGTCCAATAACTCCCTGACTAGGCACCCACACCAGCTTTTTCCCCAACGCTAAAGGTTAAGCCCTCATCGCCAAGGTCAACAATAATCCTGTCACCCGGGCCAAATTCACCCCTAAGTAGCTTGGTTGACAGCGGATTTTCCACATATCGCTCTATAGCTCGCCTCAGCGGGCGTGCCCCATATATTGGGTCATAGCCCTCCTTAGCCAGCCAAGATTTAGCGCCTTCGGTTAAATCTACCTCCAGCTTACGGTCAGCCAAACGCTTCTGCAAATCCTTGACCATTAAATCAACAATGCTCCTCAATTGCTCCTCAGTTAGCTCATGGAAAACTATAATATCATCCAGGCGGTTAAGGAATTCAGGGCGGAACATCTTTTTTACCTCACCCATCACCTTTTCCTTCATCGCCTCATAGCTCTGCTTTGCCTCCCTGGCTCCTCTTGGTGCGGCAAAGCCAATGCCTGCCTCCCGCTTGATGAGTTCAACACCGGCATTACTGGTCATAATAACTATAGTGTTCTTAAAATCTACCGTCCGCCCGTGACCATCGGTTAACCGCCCGTCATCCAGAACCTGAAGCAGGCTATTAAATACCTCAGGGTGTGCCTTTTCAATCTCATCCAGCAGGATTACCCGATAGGGGCGCCGCCTCACCGCCTCAGTAAGTTGCCCACCTTCCTCATAGCCAACATAGCCCGGCGGGGCGCCGATAAGACGTGATACGGTGTGCTTCTCTTGATACTCTGACATATCCAAGCGCACCATGGCGTTCTCATCATCAAACAGGAACTGGGCTAAGGTGCGAGCCAGCTCGGTCTTGCCCACGCCGGTTGGGCCCAGGAACATAAAGCTGCCAATCGGTCGCTTGGGGTCCTTGAGCCCGGCTCGGCTTCTTCTAATAGCTTCACAGATAACAGTAACCGCCTCTTCCTGATTGACTAATCGCTCGTGAATCCGCTCCTCCATATGAAGCAGCTTCTCCGCCTCACCCTCCAGCATCTGGGATACCGGGATGCCTGTCCAGTTAGAGATTAGCTGGGCAATATCTTCCTCATCAACCACACTGTCAATCTTCTCCTGTTTAAGCCATTTGCTCTTAGCCTGGTTATACTCATTCTCCAGACGTAACCTTTCACTCTTGAGCTTGGCGGCCTGCTCATAATCCTGCCGCTGTGAGACAGCTTCCTCCTCATTGGTTAATTGCTTGAGGCGCTGCTCCAACGATTTAACCTCTGGCGGTGCGCTCTCGGTATCAATATGCAACTTGCTGGCGGCCTCATCAATAAGGTCAATAGCCTTATCGGGCAAATACCTGTCTGAAATATAGCGCTTACTCAACCGAGCTGCCGCCTCCAGAGCCTCATCACTGATTTTAATCTTGTGGTGGGCTTCATACCGGGGACGAAGCCCGCGCAGCATCTCAATAGTAGCCTCAATACTAGGTTCACCGATAAACACCGGCTGAAGGCGCCGCTCTAGAGCTTTATCCTTCTCAATAAATTTACGGTATTCATCAAGAGTGGTTGCCCCGATACACTGTAGCTCACCATGAGCCAATGCCGGCTTGAGCATATTACTGGCATCAATAGCCCCCTCAGCCGCTCCAGCCCCAACTACAGTATGAAACTCGTCAATAAACAATATAACCTCACCCTGGGCCTGGCGAACCTCATCCATAACCGCCTTAAGCCGCTCCTCAAATTCACCGCGGAACTTGCTCCCGGCTACCAGAGACCCCATATCCAAAGCTATTATTCGACGCCCCTTAAGTGAATCGGGAACGTCATCAGCCGCAATCTTCTGAGCCAATCCCTCAGCAATGGCGGTCTTACCCACCCCGGCATCGCCAACAACCACCGGGTTATTCTTGGTACGCCGGCTAAGTATCTGCGTCACCCGCCTAATCTCCTTATCCCGACCGATAACCGGGTCGAGCCTGCCCAGACGAGCAAACTCGGTGAGGTCACGCCCATACTTCTCCAGGGAGCGATACTTACTCTCGGCTCTGGCATCGGTAACCCGATGGCCACCACGGAGCTTCTGCAGGGCAGAATACACCTTCTCCTGGTCAATACCAAAGCGCTGAAGAATAGCCGCCGCCTCACCCTTCCCCTCCCCACCTATGGCAATCAGCAGGTGCTCGGTACCAATAAACTCATCCTTAAGCCGGTCAGCCTCACTACCAGCCCTTTCTATTAGCTGGGCAATACGTGGCGTAGCATAAATCTGTGCCGTCTCATAAGCAATGCGAGGAGTTCTGTCCAGAGCAGCCTCAACCTCCTGCCTCACTGCCTCAACCTCAACCCCGAGTTCCCTCAAGATATCACCAACCAGCCCCTTCTCCTGCTGGAGCAATGCCAGCAAGATATGCTCCACATCCCACTGGCTGTGGTGATACTGACGAACCAGCTCTTGGGAAGCAGCCAATGCCTCCTGTGCCTGCTCAGTAAATCTCCCCTGCCTCATAAGTTATTCATCCCCCTAATCTCTTCAGCTCTGATTCCAGTTCTTCGGTACGACTTTATTATGCCAATTCTCTCATAATAGCACAAGCTGTGAGCTTGAAGATAAAATATTCTAGCAGCTACACTTATTACCTAACAGGTTCAGTATTACACTTATTACATAATAACAATTTTTGTTAAAATATGCCATAGTATCTACGGTTGAGAGGGTGGTTGGCATTTATTTCCCTAAAATAGATTTAGCACTTGACAATTAATATTTATCCGATTATATTTAATTTATAGGAAAGTTTTCCCTCTACTCCCTCTAAACAGAAGTTGCTTTATTGAAACCTTGGCCGATTTCTAAAAACCTTTGATTTTCCCAGATGGCAAAGTATATTTTTATTACTGGTGGCGTAGTTAGTTCAGTAGGCAAGGGCATCACCGTTGCTTCTATTGGTACTATCCTCAAGAGTCGCCAAATCACGGTCTCGGTTCAGAAGCTTGACCCCTATCTCAACGTTGACCCGGGAACAATGTCACCCTATCAGCATGGTGAGGTATTTGTCACCCAGGATGGTGCCGAGACTGACCTTGATTTAGGCAACTATGAGCGTTTCATTGATGTTAACCTTACTGCCGAGTCCAATGCTACCTCGGGACAAATCTATAGTGCGGTTATTGCTAAGGAGAGGCGGGGGGATTTCCTGGGGGGCACCATCCAGGTAGTGCCCCATGTTACCACTGAGATAAAGGAGCGGTTTAAGCGATTAGCCCAGAAATCCCAGGCAGAGGTGGTTATTGTAGAGGTAGGCGGCACAGTAGGCGATATTGAGGGGCAGCCCTTTCTGGAAGCCATCAGGCAAATGCGAAATGATGTCGGGCGGGATAATGTGCTCTATATCCATGTTACCCTCCTCCCTTACCTAACTTCCACCCAGGAGTTAAAGACCAAGCCGACTCAGCACAGCGTTAATGAGCTACGCCGCATTGGTATCCAGCCCGATATTATTATATGCCGTAGTGACTACCCAATCTCAGAAGGAATACGGGATAAAATATCCCTGTTCTGCGACGTTGACCGGCAGGCTGTCATTCCCCTGCCCACAGTAGACACCATCTATGAGGTGCCGTTGCTTCTTGAGGAAGAAGGGCTGGGGCAATTAGTGGTGAACAAACTTGGTCTAAAAGCCCGCAAGCCAAATTTAAGCCAGTGGCAGGAACTGGTCAGGCGAATTAAGGAACCCCTTGAGCCGGTTAACATTGCTCTGGTGGGTAAGTATGTTGAATTACAAGATGCCTACTTCTCAGTTCGCGAAGCATTATGTCATGCTGCCCTGTACCATAATAGATGTCTTAACCTGCACTGGGTTCACTCTGAGGAGCTAGAGAAGGATGGCACCGATACTCTACTGCGCTCAGCCCAGGGCATCATAGTCCCCGGCGGCTTTGGCGTCAGGGGTATTGAAGGTATGGTCAAAGCCGCCAGTTATGCCCGAAACAACGAAATCCCCTACCTCGGGCTATGCCTGGGGATGCATGTTATGGTAATTGAGTTGGCTCGTTATGCCGTGGGCTCAACTGAGGCTAACTCCGCTGAGTTTAATGCTACCACCCCCTACCCTGTCATTGACCTTCTCCCCAAACAGAAAGCAATAGAAAATAAGGGAGGCACTATGCGCCTGGGTAACTACCCCTGTCAACTGGTAGATGGCAGCCGTGCCGCTAAAGCCTACGGACAGAGCCTAGTCTATGAGCGCCATAGACACCGCTTTGAATTTAATAATGAGTTTCGTGATATACTACAGAAAGCAGGCATGATTTATAGCGGATTATCCCCTGACGGCAGACTGGTAGAACTGTGCGAGCTAGTCAACCATCCGTGGATGGTGAGTTGCCAGTTCCACCCTGAATTTGGCTCTCGCCCCGGTCGCCCCCACCCTCTATTCCGCGATTTTATCGGCGCGGCTAAGGATATATTACGGGAAGGGGCTCAACCGTCACTACCCCTTTCCTCTTAATTAAAGGGCGGAAAATTAAAGTCAGATAGCGAGGACTAAATGCGTATCTTCCTAGACACCGCCAATATTGACCAAATCAAGCAGGCGGCTAAGCTGGGCATTATCAGCGGGGTTACCACTAACCCCAGCCTGATGTCCAAGGAGTCACCGACTGACTACGGAGCTGCCGTCAAGGAAGTCTGCTCCATTATCCCGGGACCGGTTTCGGCTGAGGTATTGGTCGAGGAGGCGGGGCAAATGATTGAGCAGGCACGACACATCTCCACCTGGGCGCCTAATGTCGTGGTTAAAATCCCGGCTACCACTGCCGGGCTGGAGGCGACATCAGTCCTGGCTAAAGACAATATAAAAATAAACTTTACCCTGTGCTTCTCACTGAACCAAGCTCTATTGGGAGCCCTGGCCGGCGCTACCTATGTTAGCCCCTTCGTGGGCAGACTGGATGACATCGGCCACGATGGCATGCAGGTAGTCAGAGATATTGTTGATGTATTTAAACACTATGAGCTCCCCACCCAGGTGATTGCGGCTAGTATTCGTCACCCTCAGCATTGTGTGGCAGCGGCTAAGGCAGGAGCTCATATTGCCACTGTTCCCTATAAGGTACTAATGCAGATGATACACCACCCACTTACTGATATCGGCGTTACCCGCTTCCTTAGCGACTGGCGACACGTCTCACAACAGGGGGGTTGACCAACAAAAACTAGGGGGAAGGTTACATTATGAACATTGCTGAATTAGAAAACAAGAACCGAGATGAGTTGATTGAGCTGGCTAAGGAAATGGGTCTCTCCAGCTATACCAACCTCAAGAAGCAAGACATCGTCATGCGCTTGCTCCAGGCACATACTGAGCAACAGGGCAACATCTTCTGTAGCGGTATCCTAGAGATTATGAATGACGGCTACGGCTTCCTCAGACAAAGCACCCTGCTGCCCAGCTCAAACGATGTCTATGTCTCCCAGTCTCAGATCCGCCGCTTTAGCCTTCGCACTGGCGATATAGTGGCTGGTCAGGG
>JAUWIC010000046.1 GCA_030605575.1 Dehalococcoidia bacterium | reverse complement strand
CTTTTCACCTTTCCCTCACGGTACTTGTTCACTATCGGTCATCAAGGGTATTTAGCCTTACCCTGTGGTCAGGGTAGATTCCCACAAGATTCCTCGTGTCCCGTGGTACTTAAGCACAGGTAAGAAGCCTCTCCCTTTCGTCTACGGGACTGTCACCCTCTATGGTTGCCCTCTCCAGAATCCTTCAACTAGGGTTCGGTTTGTAACTCCTTGACCCATCCTGAGCTGGGTCCTACCTGGCTTACAACCCCCTATAAACTTAGGCCTCAGAACCACTTAGTTTATAGGGTTTAGGCTTTTCCCCTTTCGTTCGCCACTACTCAGGGAATAATTTCCTTTCCTCAGGGTACTGAGATGTTTCACTTCCCCTGCTTACCTCCTCCCAGCCTATGTGTTCAGCTGGGGGTGCTCAGGTTTTACCTGAGCGGGTTGCCCCATTCGGGAATCCCCGGCTAAGCTTGCTAGACAGCTCACCGAGGCTTTTCGCAGCCTCGCCACGCCCTTCTTCGGCCCTTGATGCCAAGGCATCCACCGCATGCCTTCACCGCTTGACCTGCTTCAGACTTGACATTAGTCCTCATATTCAATTGTTAATGTGCTATATATACAAAAGCGGCTTGGTGAAATTCACCAAGCCGTGTGCCTGGCTCCCAATCACCGGTTCCTGCTTTATGTATCTAACTTCATCATCGCTGTTAAGAGTATAATACTAATCTACTAACTTGTCAAGTAAATTCTAAATTGGGTCAATAATATTTTATAATGACACGCTCTTGACAAATAAAGGCTGGAGGTGATAGATTAAATTAGCAGTCTAAGGCTTAGACTGCTAATTGAGGTAAAGATGTTATCGCCTAGAACAGAGAAAGTACTCAAATCTATAGTCGGCCAATATATCGTTAGGGCAACACCGGTACCGTCACAGAGTATTATCAGTGACTATGAGCTGAAGGTAAGTCCAGCTACTATCCGTAATGAGATGGCATACCTTGAGCAAGAGGGCTATATTACCCGCGGCCACCCTTCAGCCGGGAGCATACCCTCAGACAAAGGCTACCGCTACTATGTGGAGTCTCTGAGTGACATCGAGCTCCCCTCAGCCGAGCAGCGCTTGATACGCCATCTCTTTCACCAGGTAGAAGAGGAACTGGAGGAGTGGCTAAGGCTAACGGCCAAACTTTTAGCTCAGTTGGTTCAAAATATGGCTATTGTTACTACACCTAAGCCAGCCAAATGCCAATTCAAACACCTGGAGTTGATTGCCCTACAAGATTCACTGACATTGATTGTCCTCATCCTTCACGGAGCCAAGGTGAAACAACAGTTAATAACCTTTGACCAGGTTATGCCCCAACCGGGGCTAACAGTCATCGCCAATAAGCTAAATGTTGCTTATTCCGGCTTGACCAGCTCGCAGATTTTAGCTAAGGGCATAAAGCTCTCCCCCGTTGAACAACAGCTAACCGACTGCCTGTTAAAGATGATGCAGGCTGAAGATGAACAGGAGCATGAGGAACCTTACCTCGACGGTCTGCACTTTATGCTTAACCAGCCCGAATTTGCCCATAACCAGCGGATGTTACCCTTAATGGAATTAGTTGACCACCGAAACCTGCTGAGGATTATTGCCCCCCCAGGACTAACCAGCCACGGGGTGCAGGTGGTCATAGGTAAGGAGAATAAGGCAGAGGTTATCCAGGATTACAGCGTGGTCATCAGCCGATATGGTTTAGCTAAAGAAGCCGCGGGCACTATAGGCGTAATCGGGCCGACCCGAATGCCCTATGCCCGTGCCATCTCCACCGTAAGCTACCTTTCCTCGGTGCTGAGCGAGCTGATAGCTGAGCTATATGGGAGAGAACCAGCCTGAGGTCAATCCATAAGGAGAGCCAAAGAGGGGCTTCGCCTCTCTTTCATAACCCATCCCCCTCTCCTTTGAAGGAGAGGGGGAACAAGGGGGTGAGGTAGATAATAATGAGACAAGAACAACCAGAGGAAGGCCAAAACAACGAGATTAAGCCAGAGATTACCGAGGTAGAGGATATAGAGGCATTAAAGCAAGCCCTGGCTGAAGCAAAGAAAAAGGCGGAAGCAAATCTGGCTAACTGGCAGAGAGCCCAGGCCGACTTCATTAACTACAAACGGCGCAGTGAACAGGAAATGGGGGAGGTTGGCAAGTTTGCCAATACTACGCTTATGCTTAGTCTCCTGCCCATTCTTGATGACCTGGAACGAGCCTTCGCCTCTATCCCCCCCAGGCTGGCTAAACTTGATTGGGTAGATGGCATCAGGCTCATTGAGCGTAAGCTCCGGGCAAGCCTGGAAGCACAGGGATTGTCCCGAATCAGGGCACTGGGAGAACCCTTCGACCCCAGGTTCCACGAAGCAGCCATATACGCTAAAGGTAAAGACGGAATAGTTATTGAGGAATTGCAGAAGGGCTACATGTTACACGATAGAGTTATTCGCCCAACTATGGTAGTAGTCGGCAACGGCGAAGAGGATGAGGAAAAGGAGGAATAAATTATGGCAAAGGTTATAGGTATTGATTTAGGCACGACTTTTTCGGCGGTGGCAGTGATGGAAGCCGGGGAACCGGTGATTATCCCCAATGCTGAGGGTGGTCGCATCACCCCCTCGGTAGTAGCCATAAGCAAGAACGGTGAACGTCTAACCGGACAGGTGGCTAAACGCCAGGCTATTACCAACTCGGAAAATACAATCTTCAGCATCAAACGCCTGATGGGGCGTAAGTTTGACGAGCCAACGGTGGAATACGACAGGAAGCTGCTACCCTTTAAGATAGCTAAAGCAGCTAACGGTGATGCCGGGGTAGCGATGGGTGGTAAAGAGTATAGCCCCTCTGAGATCTCAGCTATGATTCTACAAAAACTTAAAATGGATGCCGAGGCTTACCTTGGTCAGAAGGTTACTGAAGCCGTAATCACGGTACCTGCCTACTTTAACGATTCGCAGCGGCAGGCAACCAAGGATGCGGGCAAGATAGCCGGGCTTGAGGTGCTGCGCATAATTAACGAGCCTACGGCTGCCTCCCTCGCCTACGGACTGGATAAGAAGATAGAGGAGACTATTGCCGTCTACGACCTCGGTGGTGGCACCTTTGATATATCTATCCTTGAGCTGGGTGAAGGCACCTTCCAGGTTAAGTCAACCAATGGTGATACCCACCTTGGCGGCGATGATTTTGACCAGAGAATTATGGACTGGCTATGCGATGAGTTCAAGAAAGACCAGGGAATAGACCTGCGGCAGGATAAAATGGCTCTTCAGCGACTGAGGGAAGCCGCCGAAAAGGCTAAGGATGAGCTTTCCACCGTCCAGCAGACTGAGGTAAACCTTCCCTTCATCACCGCTGATGCCAGCGGACCCAAGCACCTTAGTATCACCCTTACCCGAGCTAAACTGGAGCAACTGGTAATGGACCTGGTAGAGAAGAGTCTGGGTCCCTGCCACCAGGCACTGGCTGATGCTGAAAAGACCACCGCCCAGATTGACGAGGTGGTTCTGGTCGGCGGGCAGACCAGAATGCCATTAGTTCAAGAGAAGGTAAAGCAACTTTTCGGTAAAGAACCCCATAAGGGGGTCAACCCTGATGAGGTAGTAGCTATCGGGGCGGCTATTCAAGCCGGGGTACTCAAAGGAGAGGTTAAAGAAGTTCTCCTGCTTGATGTCACTCCCCTCACTCTGGGCATCGAGACCCTCGGTGGTGTGGCCACCCCACTCATCCCCCGCAATACCACCATCCCTACCGCTAAGAGCCAGATTTTCAGCACCGCCGCTGATAATCAGCCCGGTGTTGAGATTCACGTCCTCCAGGGGGAGCGACCTATGGCGACTGACGATAGAACACTGGGACGGTTCATGCTTGATGGTATCCTGCCGGCACCGCGGGGCGCGCCCCAGATTGAGGTCAGTTTTGATATTGATGCCAATGGCATCATCAGTGTTAAGGCCCACGATAAAGGCACCGGCAAGGAGCAGAAAATTACTATCACTGCCTCCAGCGGGCTATCTAAGGAAGAGGTAGAACGGATGCAGCGGGAAGCCGAGACACACGCTGCCGAGGATGCCAAACGCCGTGAAGAAGTAGAAACACGCAACGCGGCTGATACCCTGGCTTATACCGTGGAAAAGACGCTGCGGGAGCACAAGGACAAGATACCCTCAGACTTAAATCAAGAGGTAGAAAGTAAAGTCCAGGCGGTACGCTCAGCACTACAGGGTACGGACATCAATGCCATCCGTCAGGCAATGCAGGAATTAAACGAAGCGATGCAGAAGGTTGGCACTACCATCCACCAGCAACAGCCACCGCCACCACCGCCCCCCCCTAGTAAAGAAGGAGGTGGAGAAGGCGGCGGAGAAGGCGGCGAAGAAGGCACCGTAGAAGGCGAGTTCCGCGAGGTTTAAGTATCTTAGGGAATAGATGAGAGGCAAAGTTGTGAATGGGAGTTTTAGAGGGGCGAAGCCCCTCTTACATACCAATTTCCCCTTCCCCTTGATAAGGGGAAGGGGATAAAGGGGATAGGGTTACAGCATGCCAATAAAACGAGATTATTATGAAGTCCTCGGTATCCCCAGAAATGCTACCGATGAGGATATAAAGAGGGCTTTCCGTAAGCTAGCCTTCAAGTATCACCCCGACCATAACCACGAGGACGGGGCTGAGGAGAAGTTTAAGGAGGTAAACGAAGCCTTTCAAGTGCTCTGTGACCCCGATAAACGCGCTGCCTATGACCGCTTTGGGCACGGTGGTCCCGAAGAACTTTTCGGGCGGGGCTTTGAGGGCTTTGACTTCAGCGGTTTTGGCGATATCTTTGACGCCTTCTTTGGCGGAGTAACTACGGCTACCCGTCAAGCACCACGGCGCGGTGCCGACCTTCACTACAATACTGCTATTACCTTTGAGGAGGTAGCCCTCGGTTGCGAAAAGGAGATAAATATTCTACGCACCGAGAATTGCTCCCTATGCCAGGGCATTGGCTGCAAGCCAGGTAGCCAACCCGCCAAGTGCCCTAGCTGCAATGGCACCGGGCAGGTGCGTCGGGTTCAGCAGAGTATCTTTGGTCGCTTCACCAATATTACTACCTGCCCCCGGTGTCACGGTGAGGGCAGGATTATAACTGAGCCCTGCCCCCAGTGTCGGGGCACGGGCAAGGAGAAACGTCAGCGCAGTATCTTAGTCAAAATCCCAGCCGGGGTTGATGAGGACTCTCAAATACGACTCAGGGGTGAAGGTCAAGCCGGAACCAGAGGCGGTCCCTCAGGCGACCTGTACATTACTCTGGCAATTAAACAGCATGAGTTTTTTCAACGAGATGGCGATGACATCATCTATGAGTTGCCAGTCAACTTTGCTCAAGCTGCTCTCGGTACTGAGGTTGAGGTGCCCACCCTTGACAGTAAAACCAAGCTTAAAATCCCCGCCGGCAGCCAAACGGGGAAGGTCTTCCGGCTTAAAAATAAGGGCATCCCCCATCTCCATAGAAGAGGACGCGGTGACCAGCTAGTTACACTACGGGTAGTTACTCCCGACTCATTAACCAAAAAACAGCGCCAGCTATTCCAGGAGTTGGCTGATACCTTAGGCCCAGCTAAAAGTTGATAACCACACTCAGGAATGCCCTCGGTGCTTGAAAAAGGAAAACAGCTCCCACTTCTGACCAGCTAATTCATGCTTAGCCTCACCCGCCATTATGGCGACCATAGCCTGGCGAGGGTCGGCTCCTTCAAACAGCACTTGATAAATCTTTTCCGTAATCGGCATCCCCAGTCCGAGCTGCTGAGCCAGATTCCGGGCAGCAATAGTAGTGCTCACCCCCTCAGCCACGCTAGTCATTGAATCAATTATCTCCCGCAGCGAGCGCCCCTTGGTTAACTCGACCCCGACATAGTGGTTACGGCTCAGCGGGC
The DNA here is from genome assembly GCA_030605575.1 of Dehalococcoidia bacterium. Classification (GTDB taxonomy): domain Bacteria; phylum Chloroflexota; class Dehalococcoidia; order Dehalococcoidales; family E44-bin46; genus E44-bin46. Next base: position 5,292 of record JAUWIC010000046.1, on the reverse strand, counting down.
TGGCGCAGGTAGCTATTACGTCACCTACTCCAGCTAACCCGGCAAAGGTGAGAGGATTGGCTCCGAGAGCAACCCCCAGCGCCGCTATCTCAGTCATGCCGCGGGTGATAAAGGCTGCCTTGGCATTATCGCCATAGCCCAGCCCATCAACCATGCCCGCACCCAGAGCAATGATATTTTTTAGTGCCCCGCCTAGCTCGACACCGATGACATCAGTATTGGTATAGACACAAAAGTTAGGCGCGGTTAATAACTTCTGGGCTACTCTGGCTACAGCTTCATTCTCAGCCGCCACCACCGTAGCCGCTGGTAAACCGTGAATAATCTCCCGGGAAAGATTAGGCCCGGAAAGCACGCAAATATTAGACCAAAAACGAGGGTCTATCTCTTCAGCAATTACCTGTGACATACGCTTGCCGCTACCTATCTCCAGGCCCTTAGCTGCGCTCACTACTAACATTGACCCATTGAGGTAACCTTGAACCAGCCTTATATTGTGCCGCATAGTCTGGGATGGCACCACCAGAATTACTGCCTTTACCTCGGCTAAGGCTTCACCTAACAGGCTGGTAATAGATAGTTGAGGAGGAAAAGTAACACCAGGTAGCAGGGCTGAATTAGGTCCGGCTTTTCTCAATTCGGTGGCTTCTCGTTCAGTCCGTGCCCATAGCCTGACCTGCAGTCCCTTATGAGCTAATACCACCCCCAGGGTTTTCCCCCAAGTAGTGGTACCAATGATGGCAATCTTGGGCATATCTTACCCCATGCTCTTCGTTCTAGCTCCCCCTGACTCTGCCTTATCGCCTAGCCTACGCTCCCTGCCCGACATTAACCGCCTGATATTATCGCGATGCATCACCAGAATTATTATAGTGCCGATTAAGGTATAAATCAGATACTCAATGGGGAATACGCCCAGAATAGTCAGGGGGATTAATATACCGTAGGTACTTACGGCCGCAGCAATAGAGGCTAAGGAGGCAAACCTGGTTAAGCCACTGCCAATAATAAAAACCTCGCCGCCCAATATTGCTGCTATCGGACATAATGCCACCAACCCCCCAAAAAAGGTGGCAACACCCCTCCCCCCATGGAATTTAAGGAACACCGGCCAAATATGTCCAGCCATAGCCGCTAAAGCAGCTGCGACCAGGGCACTTCTCACCAACCACCATGAGCTGGAGCCTTCCACCACCAAGTAGCTGCCGCTAAATATTAGTGCGGCAAATAATACCGCCAGCAATCCCTTTAACAAGTCCAGGCCAAAGACCAGAGCCGCCGCTTTGCCACCAGCCGTTCGTAGCACATTAGTTGCTCCCATCCTGCCACTACCATACTGGGTGACATCTATCCCCTTTCGCTTGCTTATTATCACGCCAAAGGGGATAGAACCCAAAAGGTAACCAATTACCACTACCAAAGTAAACTTGGCGATTATCATTGCTCACCCCTAGTTTTAAAGACAAAACGGATTGGTGTGCCAGCGAAGCCAAATGACTGGCGTAGCTTATTCTCTAGGTAGCGCTGATAGGAAAAATGTATTAGCCGGGCATCATTAACAAAAAGGACAAAGGTCGGTGGGTTTACTTCAGCCTGAGTTGCGTATCGAATCTTTAGCTGCTGGCTACCCCTCCGGGGTAAGCTGTGAGCAGCTACTGCCTGCTGAACCACACTATTGACGGTAGCGGTAGGCAATCGCTTAAGCCTCTCCTGATATACCTGACACACCTCAGGCATAACCTTATCTACCCCCTGCCCCAACTTAGCTGAAATATACAGCACCGGGGCATAAGACATAAACCTGAACTGACTCCTGATGTACCGATTACACTCAACCGTACTCTTAACCTCAGCCAGATCCCACTTATTAACTACCAACACAATCCCCTTAGCTGCCTGCTGAATATAACCAGCAATATGCATATCTTGAGCCGTAACCAACTCAGTGGTATCAAGAACCAGTAAGGTTACATCAGCCCGGTCAATAGCTCGTAAGGCACGGATTATACTATACCGTCCCACTCCCACCCCTATCCGTCCCCGCCGCCTGATACCAGCGGTATCAATAAGTAACACACTTTGCTCGTCAAAGTCAAATAGAGTATCTATAGCGTCGCGGGTAGTCCCTGGACTCTCATCAACAATAGCCCGCTTTTCGCCCAAAAGGGCATTTAATAGCGTCGACTTACCGACATTAGGTCGGCCAACAATAGCCACCTTCATAATCTCAGGCTCAGCCTCAACCACCGATGGCGCTGGTAACAGCGGGATAACTCTATCCAGCAGTTCAGCCATCCCCCGGCCATGATAGGCACTAATAGCCAACGGCTCACCTAGCCCCAACTCATAAAATTCTGCCACCTGGGTCTCAAGCCTCTCATTATCCGCCTTATTAGCCACTAGCACTAGGGGTTTGCTTACCCGACGAAGCATATCAGCTACCTCCAGGTCAGAGGCGGTTACCCCATCCTTGACGTCCACCAAAAAAATAATAACATCCGCCTCAACAATAGCCACCTCTACCTGCTCTTTAACCCCCTGACCAACAGTGGACTCGGGTTTCAGTTCTAGACCGCCGGTATCAACTACCGCAAACTCAGTCCCTTGCCACGAAACATTAGCCATTACCCGGTCACGGGTTGTCCCCGGCAAATCCTCGACAATTGCTATCGGCTTACCCGCCATCCGATTTAACAGAGTGGATTTACCTACATTCTGTCGACCAACAATAGCCACCACCGGTTTACTCATACCAACCTCCCTAGCGATAGCCAGCCAGCGGTATCTCCAGGCCACCCAGCATCCAAGCCAACAGCGCTTTCTGAAGGTGCAGCCTATTCTCAGCCTGGTCAAAGACTACTGACGGTGGACTGTCTAAGATGCCCTCAGCCACCTCCTCGCCCCGATGTGCCGGCAAGGGGTGCATCAATATGGCATCCTCCTTAGCTAAAGACAGAAGTTCACTATTCACCTGGTAGCTGGCAAACGCCTGGCGTCGCCGGTCAGCCTCAGCCTCCTGCCCCATACTCGTCCACACATCAGTATAAACTACGTCAGCCCCGCTAACTGCCAGTCGTGGCTCCTCGGTGCCGAATATTTCAGCCCCACTATCCAAAGCATAGCCCTGAGCCAGATGCAATATCCTCTCCTGAACCCTGTAGCCAAGCGGAGAAGCAATCCTGAAATTCACCCCCGTAAGCGAAGCCGCTAACAGAAGACTATGAGCTACGTTATTGCCATCACCAACAAAGGCTAAGGTCAAGCCATTTAGCTCCCCCTTCTTCTCATAAATAGTAAACAGGTCAGCTAAAGCCTGGCACGGGTGTTCCCAATCAGACAAAGCATTTATCACCGGCACAGCCGAATAGCTAGCCAGAACCTCCAGAGTTTGGTGGGAAAAGGTGCGGGCAGCAATAGCATCTACATACCGACTGAGCACACGGGCTACATCTGAAACTGACTCACGCTCCCCCAGACCAACCTCAGCCGGAGACAGATAAATGGCCTCCCCACCTAGCTGGCGCATAGCTACTTCAAAGCTAACCCGAGTCCGCAGTGATGGCTTCTCAAACATAAGGGCTAATGTCTTGCCACTAAGTACAGACAGCCAGCCGCCGGCTTTCATATCCACAGCATCTGAAATAAGTGAGCTAATATCCTCACTGCTGAGGTCAGATACCGAAAGCAAGTCCTTACCCTTCAAATTAACCTCCTTTGTACCCCACAGTATATCACGAAAAACAACTAGCAAGGTAGAGAGATTGCTTATCAAGGGAAGTTCGGCAAGCCGTTAAAGAAATTTCACATAACCTCTAGAATGTAACCCATTAATCATTTACAATAAAGTAAAAGTAGTATTAACTGAAGGTTAAAACTATGACGGTAGAAGAAATCCCTCGTGAGGTAGCCATAAAGCTGTGTAACGAAATCCAGGCGGAAAACAAACGAAAACGGTTTCCCCTCGGCAGGCTTCAATGCTGGGGCTGCCGCAAGTATGCCAAGGGGGATGTGGAAAAGATGTGCCTATCCAGCGAGGGAGGTTGTTCCCTAGTGAACAAACGATATAGGCTGCAAAAGGGAGGCTAACAATGACCAATAACGAAAAGACTCAAAGCGAAAAGTTTACCGTATCCGGAGACCAGTTAGTGGAGAAAATCAAGCAACTTATACATGAAGGTAACATCAGAAAGGTCCGTATTATTCATAAAGGGAAAACTGTACTTGATATTCCACTGACGATAGGCGCACCAGTAGCGGCGGCAACGATTATGGCAGCTCCAGTTCTAGCGGCTATCGGTGCTTTTGCGGCGCTGGTAACTGAATGTACCATTGAGGTTGAGAAGACCGAAAAATCGTAACCCAAATAGAAACATTGACAATATCCCCGTTTCGTGATACTTTAGCCTAAGTTGACCAATTTAATCAACAATTTCAAGAAGACTCAAGAACTCAATGAAGCTTTCTACCAAGGGACGATACGGGACCAGAACACTTTTAGACTTAGCCCTTCACTGGGGTGAGGGATTAGTACCATTAAAAGACATCGCCCAAAGGCAGGAGATTCCACTGCCCTACCTCGAGCATTTAATCGCCCCTCTTATCGCCGGGGGACTGATAAGGAGTACCCGTGGACCTCAAGGTGGTGTCTCACTACTAAAGCCTCCTGAGGAGATTAAGCTCAGTGAGGTTATTCAGCTCCTTGAGGGCTCAATTGCTCCCGTGAAATGCGTCGATAATCCTGATGCATATCCTCGTTCCGACCTTTGTGCCACCCGCGACATCTGGGATGAGGTAAGAAAAGCCATAGACGGGGTTTTGGAGTCCACAACCTTGCAGGACCTGGTTGAGCGTCAAAGGCAAAAATGGAACTTGAATCGGTGGCAAGACCATAGGAAAAACAATGCGCCAAAGGAGGGTGATAACTTATGACCAAAAAGAGCCTAAAAAACTTAATAATGCTGGTGCTCTCGGTATCACTGGTTATTGGAGCCGTATTAGCCGGTGGTTGCGTTGGTAAAGAAGTCGAACCCCCACCTCCGGAAACACCACCACCGATAAATGAACCTGAGCCTCCACCCCCAGAAATACCACCCCAGATAATTGAAGATATCACCCCACAGGAGGCATCTGCCTTAATACAGGATAACCAGGATAATCCCGACTTCGTCATTATTGATGTCCGAACCCCAGAAGAGTTCGCCGAGGAGCATATAGAAGATGCTATCAATTTAGATTACTACTCTGAAACCTTTCAGGATGAACTTGATACGCTAGACAGGGACAAGACCTATC
>JAUWIC010000033.1 GCA_030605575.1 Dehalococcoidia bacterium | reverse complement strand
CCATTCAAGCCTTAACCTTTCGGGGTTCACCCCTATCTGTTCCAGTAATTTTTTACATAGATGCATCACGCTTAATGCTTGGTAATTTCCTTGTGTGATATAATGGCATTCGCCAAGCCAACAACCGCCGATAAACACTCCGTCTATTCCGTTTGAAAAAGCTCGGAGTATAAATGCCGGGTCGACTCTGCCGGAGCACATCACCCTTATCACCCTTATATTAGGGGGGTATTGATACCGAGAAACTCCAGCAAGGTCCGCCCCTGCGTAGCAACACCAATTACATAAAAACCCTAACAGCTTTGGTTCAAACTCGTGTCTCACAATCATTCTTAGCTCGCTCCTAAGGCAGTAATCCTTACTTTGTTCATTAGTGGACTTCTACAAGGGCTGGAACCTCCGCGTCAATTTGGGCGAAGATCTCATCATCGGTAAAATGTTTTAGGGAAATAGCCCCTGTTGGGCACTTTGAATTACAGACACCGTCTCCCTTACAGAGGACGGGAATAACTCTAGCTTTTTTGCCTTGTGGTGTATCATGAAGCTCTATAGCACCGTATTGACAAACCGATTGACACGCCCCACACCCTATGCACTCACTCTCATTTACCTCGCAAATAGCACCAGAGGCTATGACTGAATCCTTTGTAAGAATAGTTGTAGCCCGGCCGGCAGCTCCGTAAGCTTGGCTAATCGTTTCTGATATATGCTTGGGATAATGAGCCATCCCACACAGGAAAACGCCATCTGCAGCAAAGTCAACGGGTCTTAATTTTACATGGGCTTCTAAGAAGAAACCATCTGGGTTCAAAGGTACCTTGAATAATCGGGATATTTCATTACTTGTTGCTGAAGGAATAACGGCGGCAGCTAAAGCGAGTGAATCGGTATCTATAGAAAGCCTCTTACCTAAAATAGGATCGGTCACAGTAACCCTTAGAATACGCTGACCACCCTCTTCAACAGTTTCCACCTGGGGTTTATCATCCGGCTCGTAGCGGATGAACTTCACCTCTCGGTTCGCCGCTTCTCGGTAATAATCCTCTTTAAACCCATAAGTTCTCATATCCCGATAGATAATGTAGATATCCATCTGGGGGTTTATCTCTTTTAGTTTCAAGGCGCACTTTATAGCCTGACCACAACATACCCGGCTGCAGTAATTTCTGTCTTCTTGTCTGCAACCTACACATTGGATCATCACCAAGCTCTGGGAGTTAATCACCCTTGCTTCTCCTTTGGCGATTTGCTCCTCTAATTCCAGTAGGGTCAATACCCTATCATCTTTTCCGTAAAGGTATTCGGTGGGTTTATATTCTTCAGCACCGGTAGCGACGATGGTTATTCCGTGGTTTATCTCCTTGACCCTTCCTCCAGATGTCACTTTGGTTATGAAATTTCCCACATAACCGGAAGCCTCTGTGATGGTAGAATCAGTAGATACATGAATTAAGGGGTGCTGGTAGACTTTGCGTATAATATCACTCAAATATGCTTGAACATCCACCCCTTCCAAGGTGTAATGAATTCTTCGAGCCATTCCCCCCAAATCTGTATTCTTTTCCACCAGGTAAACCTCAAATCCTTGGTTGGCTAAGCTCAGAGCACTGGTCATTCCGGCCAAGCCTCCTCCGACCACTAACCCCGCTTTGTTGACCGGCAGCTCAAATTCCTGTAAAGGCTGTAAAAGGGAAGCTCGGGCTACTGACATCCGAACTGTATCCTTTGCCTTTTGGGTGGCATCTTCCTTTTCTCGAGAGTGAACCCAGGAGCAATGTTCTCTTATATTGGCCATGTCAAAGAAATACTGATTAATTCCCCCTTCACGAAGCGTATCCCGGAATAATGGCTCATGTGTCCTGGGAGTACAGGCGGCGACAACCACACGATTGAGTCCTTTTTCTTGTATTGTGTCTGCTATTTGCCGGGCAGCATCAGTAGAACACGAAAAAAGGTTTTCTTGAGCGTGGACAACATTGCTTAAGGTGGAGGCATATTGAACTACCGAAGGAACATCCACCACTCTTCCGATATTAGCTCCGCAGTGACACACAAAGACCCCTACCCTGGGTTCCTCGTCTGAGACATCCCTTTCAGATGGATATACCCTTTCTCTGGCTAGTTTCCCTCGCCGGTAAGTAAGAAGTTGGCTACAAAGGGCAGCAGCTCCGCTGGCTGTCATAACCGATTCGGGGATATCCATAGGTCCTTGAAAGGCTCCGCTTACAAAAATTCCTGGGCGAGAGGTCTCAATAGGGTTAACAGGATTGGTTTTACAAAATCCATGAGAAGTAAGTTCGATGCCGAACTTATTAGCCAATTCTTCCACATCATCAGGAGGGTTCAACCCAACAGATAATACCACCAGATCGAATTCCTCTTCCTTTACTCCATCCCCGTCAGTAGAGTATCTTATAGTTACATTCTTGCTTTCTGGAAGCTCTTTCCCTATTGATACGTAGCTTCTTATAAATCGAACCCCGGGAAGGCTTTCCGCTCTTTGGTAGAATCGTTCGAAATCCTTGCCAAATGCCCGAACATCGTTATGGAATATAGTAGCCTCGATCTCACTGTCATGGTCTTTTGCCAAAATCACCTGCTTCGCGGCATACATGCAGCATACGGCTGAACAATAGCTATTACCGCCGGGGATAACCTGTCTGGAACCGACGCACTGAATCCAAGCCATCTTCTTCGGATGCTTCCCATCAGAAGGGCGCTTTATTTCACCTTCGTAAGGCCCGGTGGAACATAATATTCGCTCAAAGTCAAGACCAGTTACAACGTTCTCAATCTTTCCGTAGCCATAGTCGCCCCTCAGCTTCGGGTCGAATATCTCATAACCCGGAGCCAGGATTATCGCCCCTACCTCTACTTCTACCTTCTCCTCCTTTTGATAAAGGTCTATAGCGTTATTCTGGCAAACTCCTATGCAAATGTTACATTTCTTGTCGAGAAGGAAAAGGCAGCTTTCAGGGTCTATATAAGAGACAAGCGGGACTGCTTGAGAAAAGTATATATGGCTGCATTTAGTAAAAGATAAGTTTTGATTATATCTATCGGGGACCTTAACCGGTCAGTACTCGGTACAGGTAGTACAACCCCTGCATTTATCTTCTAAAATGTATCTGGGCTTTTTAATCAGGGTTACCTTGAAATTTCCTGCTTCCCCTTCCACCCTGTCAACTTCAGTATAGGTCAGGATATCTATATTGGGATGCCTACTACATTCAATAAACTTAGGAGATTCAATGCACATAGAGCAGTCATTAGTGGGGAAGGTCTTGTCAAGCTGGGCCATCTTGCCGCCAATAGCCGGCAATTTATCAACCAGGTAAACCTTAAAACCCATATCAGCTAGATCAAGGGAGGCTTGAATACCACTGATCCCCCCACCGACAACCATAACATCCCCAATATTACTTTCTGCGGGACTATTAACAAATTGTCCTTCAACTGGTTCTTTTTCCACTTTTCTCCGTTCTTATCAGGTTTCTTCGGTTCCCTAAATCACTTCTTGGATAATTTCTGTGATGTCTTTAATCTCTATGACTTCACTATCCTCCAGGGTTAACCTGCTATCCTCAAAATTGGTGATGCAATATGGGCAGGAAGTAACCAGCACCTCAGCCCCGACCTCAATAGCTTGTTCTAATCTGAGGTCGGAGAATCTTTCACCCTTTGGAGTGTCCATCCAAATCCTGCCTCCTCCCCCTCCGCAACAGAGACTAGCTTCCCGCGAATCAGCCATCTCAATCAGTTCCAAACCAGGTATCTTCTTTAAGACCTCTCGGGGTTCGTCATATATGCCATTGTGCCGACCCAGGTAACATGGGTCATGATAAGTAACTTTCTTCCCATACTCGTTCTTAAGCTCAAGCCTTCCCTCATTAATAAGCTCGAATAAATATTGAGAGACATGAACCACCTCAAAGTTGGCCTTAAATTCGGGATACTCGTTTTTGAAGGTGTGGTAGCAATGAGGGGAAGAAACAAGGATTTTCTTCACCCCATTTTCGATAAAAGTTTTGATGTTTTCCCTGGCTAAGCGTTTGAATAATTCCTCACTGCCCGTCTTGCGGATGCTTTCTCCACAGCAATTCTCCTTGGAACCTAGTATCCCAAAATCTACCCCTGCCCTGTTAAGGATATTGGCTGTGGCAGTAGCTACCTTTCTTAATCTCGGGTCATAGCTGGGGTAGCAGCCGGGGAAATATAAAACTTCCATCCCCTCGGTGAACGTTTTTACCGACAGACCTTCTGCCCAATCTGCCCTCTTTTTTCGTTCTTCACACAAGGGGTTACCTTCAGCACCGAGGCTGGCTCTTACGGTGTGGATTGGAGCAGGAAAAACCCCTGCTTCCGAGGCAATCCTGCGTAAGGATACCCCAACTTCTATCGTCTCTACTCCCCTGGGGCACCGCTGAGGGCAGATTCCGCAGGTAGTACAACGCCATATATCTTCACCTTCTATCTCAGGCAAACCGAACGTAGCCTGTCGGACTATGTTGCGTATACTAAAGGTTCTAACCCTATTCCACGGACAAACAGTATCACATAATCCGCATTGATAGCATAATTTGAAGGCTTCTCCGCCAGTCTCTTTTATGGCATCTATTGCCTCTTTGAAGGGGGCTACAATCTCCATTATCTTTTTTAATCCTCTTATTTCGCCTTAATGTTTTAGCCCTTTGATATTCGGGCAAGCGTATCCTTTACCGTCTTCAATCCATGTTTTTTTACTAATGCTTCTAATCCTATCTCCATCTCCCCCGGCTTCTCTTCTTCTTCCCCTTCCTCTTCCCTTTCTATGTAAGTCAGGGCGCCGGGTTCGCACACCTGGACACACATTGGCTCCGGCAGCGGCGGTTCTTCTTCACACATATCACATTTTAGAGGGAGACCGGAATCGGGTTCTTTGAAAAAGTCCCTGGATGGGCAGGAAGCCCCGCAGAAGCTACACTCGTTGTATTCCTTTCCATTAATCGTATAAATGTGTCTGCCACTACATTCGGCTTGAGTATAACCAGCGGCACGTACCGGAACATACACATCTCTTAGTTCATCAAAAAACACCCGAATCCGAGCCCTCGCCGGATTAATGCTGCTATATTTCGGCACAGCGTGAAAGGCGGAGCAGGCTAACTCACATGCCCGGCAGCCAGTGCATTTATCAACATCAACTTTTATTGTTTTAACTGTTTTCGTTGTTAAGCTCCCCCTTCACTTAATTTCTTAATCTTTTAACGCTAAAGTCTATTTGGTGGTAACACCTTCACTCTTTGGTAAAATCCCTCTTTGTTCGAAGTCATCACTAACGTAATCAAGACCGAGTTTGTCTAAAGTCTCTCTGGTAGGAATACCGTCTTTATTCCATCCCTTAAATTCATAATAGTCGTCAAGCAGTTTCTGTTCAAACTCATTGTCTCTAACCGCCCAGTGGTCGGCAGGAGGCGCCTCATCCTTTCTCCTCATACCCCTTCTTACATTAAGGGCTCTGACCAGATTCCGGTTCCTTCTAAATGTTTCCCATAGTCCGGCTTCATCAAGCTCCATGCCGGTCGCAAGTGAGATTAAATGCGGTATATTATGTATGTGATATGCAATCCTCCCGCCAAACTGGCCTCTGAATGATGACAAAAATCCGCAGAGCCCGACGCTGTCATCAATGTAATGCATCGCCTCATTCCAATCAGAAATGGCGCAGGATGCTTCATTAGATATTACGTCACGTTTTTCCCATTCCAAAAAATATTGTTTAAACTTATCATCAGGGACGGCGACCCAATCTCTGACAAACTTTTCTCTCTCCTCCATAGTAGGAAGGGGGTCCTGGGGGAAGGACCCTTCAATCTGGGTGATAGCCATCTTCTCACCGGTGGCTATCATAAGGAAATAGGGGGGGTTCAGCTTTCCCAGCTTGATGGGCACCTGCTCAAATTTTTTCGTGGTATTATGGTCGTATTCTTCTGCCCCCTTACCAATCTGGCGGGCTGCCGCATAGACACCATTGGCTAAAATATCTCCAATCCCTTCCCGGTGAACAATTTTTTCAACCAGGTAGAAAAATCTCCCCCTGACGTCGGACGGCATTCCCGGCAGGTCCTTATCAGTCAAAATGCCGGCTTCGTAAAGCTCAAGGGCAAAGGCTATAACCTGCGGCGTTGAGTATGAGTCCAGTCCGTACTCCTGAGTAACACCAAGTATGTCATAACTAAAGTCCAGCTCTTGAAAGGCCGCCATATGATAGGTATCTTTGGCATAGCATTTAAAGAAATATCTTTGTCGTCCCGGGTAGGAAACCACTAAATGGCATTTCTTCGGACAGTTATAGCAACCTGTTTGTCGATCCACATATCTCCGCTTTATAGCCGCAAACCTCTTTTCGATTTTTTTGTTCCAGTAACCCTGTCTCCGCACACGCGCGTGGCCCCAGGCGAAATTGTCATGGTGGAAACTGTCATTATCATCGACCGCCATCCAATCCCCGACAAACGGGCTCTCATTAATTTCTTTAATCAGGGGGAGGCATATCTCAAAAAGTTCCGACGGTCGGGCGATATTGATGTCCTTTGTTCCGCGAACAGCTATCGCCTTTAACCTTTTGTCTCCCATAACCGGGCCTACCATTCGGGCGGCACTGCCACTGCTGTGGTCAATGGAAGCCATATAGACCCTGTTTTCACCGGCCGGGCCGATAGCGGCTACCTGAATTCTGTCGTCCTTCAACTCCTGCTGAATGGCCGCTGCAGTTTCGTGGCATCCTTTCCCCCGGAGGTGAGTGGCATCACGTATTTCTACTTTGTCATTGTTTATCCACAGATAAACCAGGTCAGGGGCCTTGCCACGAATGATTACTTTGTCATAACCGGCGTGTTTCAGTTCCGGTCCAAAAAATCCTCCCATCATTGAATGGGCCTGTAAGTTTGTCTGGGGAGAAAAGGTATTAACAGCGGTACGATTGGCACCGGGAACGGGTGTGCCATCTAAAAGACCGGTGCTGAATATTAGTAGATTATCAGGAGAAAAGGGTTCAACTTCAGGAGGGACCCTGTCCCATAGTATCTTTGCGGCAGTACCCTGACCCCCCAGATGAAGCTCAGTTAATCTCGGGTCAGTTTCTTCCCTCTCAATGCTTCCCCGGGATAGATCAATTTCTAAATTAACCCCTGTCTCTCCGTACCTCATTTTTTAGCCCCCTTAGCTTAGTAAGCCTTTAATACTGAATCAAAATACTTATTTGCCTTTTCCGCCAGCATATCGTGATACTCATAGAACATAGCACTTGCCTGAGAACGCAACCAGTTTTTAGGCAGTAGCTCTTCTGGTAAATCAGGGTCAAAGTAAGGCAGCCGGCGGTATTCGTGAATTAGCTTGAACCTCTCGGTAAAAAACTCGCTTGGTTCAATATTCTCGCCATTCTTAATACGTTCACGGTGCTCATCCAGTTTGGCGCGATGCTCGGCAATAAATCTGGCATATCTCTTATGGATACGGTCAAGATCCCAGCAATGTGAAATAATAGTCTTTGGATTACTGAACCCAAGGTGCTTTGCCTGGAAGATCTGCACGTATTCCTTAATTTTAAGCTTCTTTGCCAATCCTTCGACTTCCTTGCTTAAATTATGAGGTGAGATCCAGGTAGCCGTGCTCAGAGGTCCGTAGCCCATCCAGGTCAGTTCCTGGCGTAGTGTATCCCTGGCCTCTCGTTTTTCCTCGGGGATAAAGTATACAACAACGCTCCAGTAGCCATTCCAGCTACTGCTTTTTCGCTCAAATATGCGCCGCTCCCCTTTCTCCAGCAAGCCCATGCCATCCTCAGTCAGCGAATAATAACTCCTCACTCCGTCATGCCTTACTTTAAGTAGCCCGGCCCGGCGCATTCTGGATACGGCTGACCTTATAGCCTGTTCGGAAAGACCAAAATTGCCCAGTAGCTTTATCAAGCTACCAATTCCAATCTCCATCCCTCTATATCGAACGTAGTCTCCATAAAGGGTCAGCATTGCTGCTCTAGGACGAAACATCAGTATGTCTCATATTTAGTATTGCGTTATTTTTACGCTATAAACATATTAGCACTAACCCACTGACTTGTCAAGCCCCCAAAAAGCCCTGTTAGGTTTGAACTCCTAAGTTTAACCTGTTAGACTAAACGTGAGGGTGAAGGTTCTGTCTATCGTCCACTATCGCCCACCACTCTGTCTGAGGGAGAGGATTTATGGGGCTTAACGCCCGGATGTTCTTGTTAATCGCACTCCTCTTTGGCATTCTCTATGGCGTTTTCACTGGCATAGGCATTTGGACAGGATACGGGAGTGCGATGTTCTATATTATCATAGCCTTCGGCTTCCTCGGTATCCAGTATCTAGTCAGCCCTTTTATTGTCAGACGGACAATGAGGGTAAAGTGGGTTTCGGATAAAGATGAGCCGGAGCTACACCGGATGGTAGGTGAACTTGCCGAGAAGGCGCGTGTGCCTAAGCCTAAAGTTGGTATCTCACAGCTGGCTATCCCCAATGCCTTTGCTTTTGGTCGAACTCAGCGGGATGGGCGAGTCTGCGTTACCCAGGGTCTCCTGAATCTGATGAGCAAGGACGAGCTTAAGGCTGTCCTGGGACACGAGATATCTCATGTCAAACACCGTGACATGATAATCATGACCTTACTTTCGGCTGTCCCGCTGGTAATGTACTGGATTGCGGTGAGTATGATGTGGGGGGGAGTTTCCGGTCGCAGGCAGGGGGGTGGCTACGCAGCCCTAATTGGGCTTGGCGCTTTCGCCCTTTACTTTCTTACCAATCTATTAGTGCTGTATGGGTCAAGGATACGCGAGTATCATGCTGACTTAGGCAGCGTCAAACTGGGGAGTATGCCCCATCACTTAGCCTCGGCGTTATATAGGCTGGTCTATGCAAATGCGCGATTCAAGGGCAGGGAGGAACTCAAACGGGTTGAGGGAGTCAAAGCCTTTTTCCTTAATGACCCGTCCCGGTCATGGCGTGAGATTAGAGAGCTATCCGAGATTGACCTAGATATGAGTGGCACTATTGACTATGACGAACTCATGGAAGTTCGTCAAAAGGAAGTGCGGCTGAGCCGGACTGATAAATTGATGGAGCTTTTTAGTAGCCACCCTAATATGCTCAAAAGGGTAAAGCACTTATCCACCCTTGTTGTTTAATGCCTGGCTTAACTAATCATTAACCCAAGACTACTACTGCTAGCTTACCTTTTTCTGAACCTGCTTTCATTTCAGTAAATGACGAAGGAGGGGGAAATGAGGCGACTAAGTCGTGTGAAATGGTGCTTACTGGGTTGTCTGATAGTGGGGCTCGTCTTCGTCGGGGCATCTGTTTTTCTACCCGGCAGGCTTACTAATGCGGTAGGGCAGGTAGCTAACGACGAGTTTGCCTGTAAACTAAGAGCCCTTACCGAACCAGAAGCTGTTGAGGACCCCACTCTGGTTGAGATGGTCATTGAGACGGTCGGGGTGAGTGAGGTTGCTCCCCAGCCTATAGTAGTGTTGAAGGAGAAGGCTGGGGAGCGCTATCTTATCATTTCAATTGGTTTTGCCGAGGCAAACGCCATAGCCGTAATCATTGAAGGAGTCAGTATACCACGGCCATTGACCTCTGACTTGCTCTGTTCTATTATGAATAGACTCAGGGCAAGCGTAGAATCCATTATTATTAATGACATTCGTGATAATACCTTTTACGCCAACGTCATCCTTAAGGCAAATTGGACGGAGATGAAAGTTGACTCCCGTCCCAGTGATGCCATCGCTATTGCCGTAAGAACTGGAGTACCTATCTACGTTGAGGAAGCAGTCTTGGATGAGGTAGGGATTAAGCCGGGCCAGGACACCGGTGGTTACATCATCATGCCGTTAGAAACTGGCCAACCAGGTGTCGCCTCTAAGCCCCTTGTGTTCTGCCTGGGCGATGGAAAGGAAATAGAGGGCTAAAATGAATGCCATACGTGTGGAAAATCTAACCAAGAGATACGGAGCTAATGAGGTACTCAAGGGAGTGAACCTGAAGGTAGACGAGGGGGAGTTCTACGCCCTTATGGGTCCCAATGGCTCGGGGAAGACCACGCTTGCCTCTATCATCGCCTCGGTAAGAATACCTACCAGTGGTAGTGTAGATATCTATGGAAGAAAGTCCTGGCAGGCAAAGGAATGGATAGGTTATGTCCCGCAGGAGAATTTCTCCTCCCCCAAGCTTACTGGCCGGGAAAATTTGATATATTTTGCCAGGCTCCTCGGTTATTCCGGCAGCCAGGCGAAGAGTTTAGTTAATGAAATGCTGGGCAGGATTGGGCTGTCGGCAGATGCCGATAAAAGAGTCGACAAATATTCTGGGGGGATGAGGAAAAGGTTAGAGGTGGCCACAGCACTCTTTCCCGGAGTAAGAATTCTGATATTGGATGAACCAACCACCGGTCTTGACCCATCTGCCCGGCGGAAGTTTCTCGGTTTGGTCGAAGAGGTAAAGGATAAGCAGACCACCATCTTCCTCATCACTCACTTAGGTAGTGACGCTGAGCTGGCGTCAAGGGTTGGTTTGATAGACAACGGGGAAATCATAGCCGAAGGTGAGCCTGAAGCATTAAAGAGGATGCATGGTCTGGTGGATGTAATAACCGTAGAGACAGCGGTGAAAAGTGACAAAGTGGCTGATGTATTGAGGAATTTCAGTGATGAGAAAAGGCTGCTGGAAACTGAGGCTGGCTACAGAATCTACTGTAAGCACGGTGACAAAGTGCTGCCGGAGGCGGTTAGAAACCTTGACCAGATTGGATGCAAGGTAACACGAATTGAAGTGGCCAGGCCCTCGCTGGAAGATGTATTTTTCAAGTTGACCGAGAAAACAGTTACCGAGGTTAGTTAGTTGAGTCAAATAGCAGCTGCTTTCAGTAGGACAATAAAGGAATTTCTAAGAGAACGAGCGGTACTGTTTTGGACAATAGCCTGGCCAATCGTATGGGTGCTCATTGGTAGCTTTGTCTTTGTCTCAGGTGCCCCCAAGGAAATAGTGCCGTATCTTAGGGGCTCAACCACAATTTCCATGCTGGTCTTCGCCTTAATGATAGCCGGCATAGCTAACCTCCCGGCTAACATTGCTAGCGACAGAGAAAATGGTTTGCTGGCAAAGTTAATGTCAATGCCCATAAGCCCTCGGAAAGACTTTGTGGGAAGGATTCTTGGGCTGGCGGCTTTTTCCTGCTTAGCCGCGGCTCTGGTTATAGCTGTCGGTTTTGCCTGTGGAGCCCGTTTCTCCACTACCGATATCGGGGTGCTACAAGCCGTTGGCTTTCTGCTGCTGGTCATCTGCGCTTCGGCAGGGATAGGACTCCTTGTCGGCACATTTATCAAACATGTGCACGGAGCAGTAATGACCGGTGTCGGAATTGCGGTGGTAACCTCGGCTGTTTCCGGTATGTTCATGCCATACTTAGCACTTCCTCTATCGCTCCAGCAATTTGCCCGAGTCTATCCCATTGCCTCAGCTAACTCCTCGGCTATCTATGCCCTCATGGGAGAAGAGATAGCTGGTTATAACCCGCTAACCGTCAGCCAGATAAGCCTCACCGTAGCACTATCAGTTTTTCTTCTCATCCTGGGCACAATCCTTTACTCCCGACGCTGCTGGAGGACGGAGTAACCGCCAATAATATCCAATTTGACACCTTCTTTTTAGTAAAATAGATTATTGCCAGGCTAAAGTCTTATAATGGCTTGGGCATATGTTCACCAAAGAGGGGTTGGTTAAAGCTAAATGGGAGATACTATTCCGTGAACAAGAAGGTGCCCCTCAGCATTCTAATTGCCTTAGTTATCGCTAATGCTACCTGGGTAGCCACTTCAGGACACTCAGGTCCGGTAATTGCTCTAATCTTCTATGCGCTGGTTGCTTTTCTCTGTTGGCGGCGGGACCACTTTCAAGCCGGCATTATCGCCGGAGTTGTTGGGTTAGGCATTCATGCCTATGAGCTCGTATCCTGGGGTCTGGCAGGACTGAGAACGCTTGATGTGGGGCTCCTTTTTATTAACCTTATTTTGCCCATCCCGCTCATATATTTCAGCTATAAGGCTTATCGAGAAATCGAAAAGATGAGGAAATGAGATTCTTATTGCATATTATGACTAGTTTTATTATCAATTGTTTCATTGTGCAAGGGGTGTTGACAACCACGCAATTAGGAGTAGAATTGAGCCATAGACGTCTGAAATCGCCTTAAAGTAGCAAGACCATAGTGGTGGTTTAGGAGGTGCACAATGATGCCGAAACTGCGGATATCAGCCCGTGTTATTTGCTTTCTAGCCTTGGTTATGATAACTCTTGGCTGTCGTGGCCCTGCTGCGCCGAGCCCTCCTTCTATACCTATGACCCTTTATGAAAACACAGAGCACGGCTTTTCCATTGAATATCCAGAGGGATGGACCGAGAATGTGCTGAGGCCAGGGGCGTACTTCAAGCTCGAGTTCAGAGACCCTGAAGGATGCCTCTCAGCAATCGTGACCGTGGAATACAAGACCGGAAGGATTATCCTAGCTGACCTTGTATTGCAAGCCAAAGCGTACCTGGAATCCAAACCCCAGTATGAGTTGATTTCGGAGGGTAACATCGCCATAGGCGAAGGCATCCTCGGCTACGAGATAGTGGGCAAAGGAGACCTCGGGACGGGAAAAGTCGAGAAGTTCAAGATTGTCACCTTGGCGCGGGAAAAGCAGGGTTTCTGGGTTGGAGTCATGGGAGAGCCAGCCGCTTTTGACCAGCAGACACAGATAATAGATACCATAGTGGATAGCTTTAAGCTGTTGCCAACCTATACCTTTGTTCCCCCAACTCCCGGCCCGGGGGGCATCTACACCAGTGCTGAGCATGGCTTTTCCATAACCTACCCTGCAGAGTGGGTGGAGTCCCCCACCGGTCGCCCCGATGAAATCATATCACTCGCATCCCCAGAGGGGCTCCCCAGTGTAAGTGTCAGTCTATCGCCGGTGGGTGAGGGGACCACCCTTGTCGAGTTTGGGCCCCAGCTCGCCCAAAACCTGGGGCAGTATTGGGGGGACTATGAATTGATTTCCGAAGGTGAGATAACACTGGATGACGGGACGCCAGCCTACGAAATCGTATTCAGCGGCACAATGGAGGGCTACAGTCTCAAAGCCAAGTACGTGATTGTAATTCAGGAGACCCGGGCCTTCTTTATCATGGGTTTCAGCATGCCTGCCCGTTTTGAACAGGATGAGGCAGTCCTGGACGAGGTGATTCATAGCTTCCATCTTGAACTGCCTCCCCCTGAGGTTATAGTTGGTGAGGAGGAATCCACTATTGCCGCGCCTCGGCTTCAGAACCCGGTTACTCTCGACGGAGACATCTCTGGAAACGAGTGGGAAGATGCGGGGCAACTTTCACTCACCTTTGTTTATACCCACGGCGAGTCATCTCTAACCTACCCAGGAGTCATCTACCTAAAACACGATGGGTCCTGCCTCTGGATATGCATCCGGGTTCAAGACGACGATGAGGACAAGTTCCCGGCGCTGGGTGATTATGCTGCCATTCTATTTGATGCCACCGGAGACCGCGAGATTGGTCCTGGAGATGACTCTGCCATCATACATCACGGTATGGATGCCGAAGACCTTAGACCTGATGAAGAGGGGATCTGGCTGTCCGATACTGAATTTGGGGGAAAGAACGATGTTGCCGGACAATCAGGATGGGCTTCGGGGTGGTACACCTATGAGATGCGCAAACCATTGAATTCTGGAGATACCAACGGATACGATATCGCCATATCTCCGGGAGATACCATACTGTCCAGCAGTTGCTATTGGGATGCCGGCGAAACCACGGAGCATTCTGCCGACGCCGGGAGTTTCTATATAGAGCTTGAGGCGTAGCCGGTACTATAGAAATAAAAAAGAGTCGAGGGCAATCCTCGACTCTTTTTACCTAATTGCGCTTTTTAGCGGTTGGGGCAACTGAGCGTTCGGGGTAGCAATTACTCGTTTGACACACGGCTGTCCTTCTCTTCGGGAGTAGGAACATTAGTGGGGGGATTAATTAAGTGTTTCTCCGCAGTAAAGGGTGAGTAACCCCTGGAAACCAGGTGGCCATCCTCGGTAATCTCAAGCCCAACACCGCACTTAGGGCATGTTTGATGTCGTGGAAGACGTAATGCCCAACCGAAGTAACGAGTCCCACACTTCGGACATTTACCCTCCAGCATACGCTCATCATACCAGAGTGATTCTCCTAGAGTGTCAAGCCTGCGTCGGAGCAGTGAGGAAGGCTTTTTACCTCTGCCAATGCCTGCAATTACCTTATCTCGCCTTTTTTCAGCGAGTTTCAAGATAACGGGTGCCTTAACCGAAAAGAGCCTGGACTATACCGCTGATAACCCAAAAGATTGCACTTATAGCTAGTGACTGGTATAATAGGGTTTGGATTCAATAGTTAAATCATAGTTAGAATATTGTTTATCGCCAAAATTATAGATTTTATTAAACAAGAGGAGTAACGGGGGTGGTTAAAACCTCTCGTCCCAAATAGGGTGGGAGGTTTCCATTTAATAGACTAGAGAAAGATTCCGATAACGCTTCTTAACCGGGGGCAGCCAATGACTGAAGATGAAAAGCTGGAGATAATACGACATTCGGCAGCTCATGTCTTAGCCGAGGCGGTTCAGTCTATCTTTCCTGATGCCAAGTTTGGCATTGGGCCAGCTATTAAAAATGGCTTTTACTACGACTTTGATTTACCCCGCTCATTGACTCCGGATGATTTACCACTCATTGAGACTAAGATGAATGAAATAATCGCTTCCAATGTGCCTTTTGTTAGACAGGAAGTAACTAAGACGGAGGCCCGACAGCTATTTGCTGCCCAGCCCTATAAGCTGGAGTTAATTGATGAGATTCCGGATGAGAAGGTCAGTTTGTATCGGCAAGGTTCGTTTGTTGATTTGTGCCGCGGACCTCATGTGAGTTCTACCGGGGAAATAAAGGTGTTTAAGCTGGTTAGCATTGCTGGCGCTTACTGGCGGGGTGATGAACACCAGCCTATGTTACAGCGTATATATGGTGTTGCTTTTGATACCGAAGAGGCTCTAGCCGAGCATCTAAAGAAACTTGAAGAAGCCGCCAGGCGTGACCATAGGAAATTAGGCGCTGAGCTTGAACTGTTTAGTATCCACGAGGAGGCTGGTCCCGGGCTGGTTCATTGGCACCCCAAGGGAGCGGTAATACGCCGTGTTATTGAGGACTTCTGGAAGGATGAGCATATCAAGCGTGGCTATTCTCTGGTATACACCCCGCATATTGCTAAACTGGACTTATGGAAAACCAGCGGTCACTGGGAATTTTATCGTGACTACTTATACAGCCCGATGGAGGTAGAGGGGCAGGAGTATATTATTAAACCGATGAACTGCCTGGGGCATATCCTGATTTATAAAACAAGGCAGCACAGCTATCGGGAGCTACCACTGCGTTATGCTGAGCTGGGCACTGTTTATCGCTATGAACGCTCCGGGGTATTGCTCGGTTTGTCCCGGGTCAGGGGCTTTACTCAGGATGACGCCCATATCTTTTGTCGTTTTGACCAGCTAGAAGATGAGGTGGTAGGGGTATTAGATTTAGCTCGCTTTATGATAGATACCTTTGGTTTTACCAACTACAAGGTGTTACTTTCCACTCGTCCCGAGAAATATGCCGGCACGATACAGGCCTGGGATGGAGCTACTGAGACCTTAAGCCAGGCTTTAGGCCGGCTAAAGATCGCCTATGATATAGACCCGGGAGAAGGTGTATTTTACGGTCCCAAAATAGACATTAAGTTTGAGGATGCTCAGGGCAGGGGGTGGCAGGGTCCCACTATTCAGGTCGATTTTAATCTGCCTCAGCGGTTTAATGTTACCTACATTGGTGAAGATGGCAAAGAGCATTTGGTAGCCATGGTGCATCGCACTGTGCTGGGCAGTATGGAGCGCTTTCTGGCTTCGCTTATTGAGCATTATGGAGGTGCCTTCCCGGTATGGCTGACACCACTTCAGGTAATGATAATACCGGTGGCTGACCGCCATCTGGACTACGCTTACAAGCTGGAGGCTGAACTTAGCGGCGGGGGAATACGCACCAAAGTTGATGCTCGGTCAGAGAGGGTAAACCTCAAAATTCGACAGGCACAGCTAGATAAGGTACCATTTATGCTGGTAGTAGGTGATAAAGAGGTAGCTGATTCTACCGTTTCCGTGCGTTTGCGCACTGGGGAACAAATAGCCTCCCAGTCCTTTGATAGCTTCAAGGAAAGTGTCAGGGTAGCCATAGCTAATAAGGTAAAAGATTTAAGGTTATAGTTTGATTACTTTAAGTGAGTGTGCTATAGTTCCCGTGCGTGAAATAGCTAGGCTTAAAGGGGGTAAATAAGGACATAATTAAGAAACTGCGTGTTAACGAGAGGATTATAGCTAAGGAAGTTCGCCTCGTGGGAGAGAAGGGGGAGCAGTTAGGCATTATGCCCTTAGCTCAGGCACGGGAAATAGCCAGGAAGAAAAACCTTGACCTGGTTGAGGTAGCGGCCAACACAGTACCCCCGGTGTGCCGTCTTCTTGACTACGGGAAGTATAAGTATGAGCAAGCTAAGAAAGAGCGCCAGGCTCGGAAGAGTCAGAAGGTTCAGCTGTTGAGGGAGGTTCGGTTACGACCCAGGATAGACAACCATGATTTTGAGGCTAAGACCAGGTTAGCCGGGAAACTGCTGGATGAGGGTGATAAGGTCAAGGTGAGTGTAATGTTCCGAGGGCGTGAAATCACCCACTCCGATATTGGCTGGAGGCTATTGCAGAGGATGACGGAATCACTAAAGGAAGTGGCTTCTCTGGAGAGACAACCATCAATGGATGGCAACAGAATGGTTATGATTTTATCACCGGTAGCCGCTCAAAAACTAAATAAGGGAAAGACAGAGGAAGCCTAGGATGCCAAAAATCAAAACCCATAAAGGAGCGCAGGGCCGCTTCCACATTACTGGTAGCGGCAAAATTATGCGGACTAAGGGCGGGAAAAGCCATTTGCGCCGTCGTAAGGCAAAACGAACCAAGCGCCTTTACGATGAAACAATACCGGTAAGTCCCAGTGATAGGGTTCGGATAAAAAGACTTTTACCTTACGGAGTTAAATAGGAGGATATTTTGCCACGGGTAAAAAAAGGTAGAACGGCACATCGCCGACATAAGAAGGTGCTAGCCCTGACCAAAGGGCATAGGGCAACCAAGCACTCCCTCTATCGTCGAGCTCATGAGTCTATGCTCAAGTCACTGAGCTATGCCTATAGGCACCGCCGTGAGCGGAAGGGTGACATGAGGCGCCTGTGGATTTTACGGGTTAATGCTGCTAGCCGGGCCCAGGGGCTTTCCTATAGTCAATTTATGAACGGCTTAAGAAAGTCCGGGATTGAAATCAACCGTAAGCTGTTAGCCGATATGGCAGTCAGAGAGCCTGAATCCTTGGCTAATTTGATAACCATAGCTAAAGGCAAGGTTCAGGACTAAAAGATTATTTAGCTAATCCTATCCCCTGTATCCCCTTCCCCTTGATAAGGGGAAGGGGAATTAATTATATAAGGGAGGCTTTGCCCCTTCAAAAGTAGCCTTCCCCCTCTCCTTACTAAGGAGAGGGGGATTAAGGGGGTGAGGTT
>JAUWIC010000049.1 GCA_030605575.1 Dehalococcoidia bacterium | reverse complement strand
AGCCTGTATGCTTCGTGAATTGTTAGTGGATTAATTATTAACCTCACCCCCTTAGGTATCTGTTTTGAACCCCATCCCCCTTCATCCTTTCCTTAAATAACTTTTATGGTTTAGTTTTTGCTCTTGTCTTATTCCAGCACGGCTTTTACCCTGAAGAAGTTTTCCTCTCTTCGGGGGGCATTGGCTAGAATCTGGCTCTGGGGCAGGGAGGGGATTACTTCATCATCGCTCCTCATTACATTCTGGAGAGGAATAGCCTGGGCGGTGGGTGGGATGTCAGCGGTATCTACCTGCTGTAGTGCCTCAAAATTCTCCAGGATATTAGATAATTGCTCGCTGAGCCGGTTCACCTCAGCCTCGGTCAAGCCCAATCGAGCCAGGAGGGCAATGTGTAACACTTCTTCACGGGATAGCTTCATTGTTGGCTAATTATAGCACCTGTATCTGAGTATCGGCAACAGGGGCACTCTTGCTATAATAGAGTGATGAAGAAAATACCCATCAGGCTCATGTTGACCTTTTCTGCCACTTTGGTGGAGGAGATAGCCATAGTATTAATTGTGCTTCTGGTTTTGCCCAGGTTTGGGATTCATATACCCCGGCCTGGCTTTATTGGGATGATAGTAGGATTGGCTGTCTGGGGTGTTGTCTCCTACCGATTTGCCAGCCGGGCGCTGAGGAAAAAGCCGATGATTGGTTCGACCACTATGGTTGGCAGTAGAGGCAAGGTAGTAAGCCCGTTAGTCCCCGGGGGTGTCATCAAGATTGGAGATGAGCTTTGGGAGGCTAAATCAGCCGGTCGGAAGATAAACACCGGCGAGGAAGTTATTGTGGTCGGGCAGGATAAGCTTAAGCTCGTGGTGCGTAAGAGTAGTGCCGGTGATTTAGAGGAGATTGAATGATACATATTGACGGGTCTCAGAAATCGGGGAGTGGCACCATAGTTCGTTTTGCCGTGGGCTTAGCCATTCTGCTGGGCGAAGAGCTCCATCTTATCAATATCCGGGCCAAGAGGGAAAAACCGGGATTAAGACCCCAGCATCTTAAGTCAATACAGGCATTGCAGCAGATATGCCACGGCACTCTGAGTGGCGGTGAAATTGGTTCCAGTGAGATAAGGTTTAAACCCGGAGGCGAGGTTAAGGGTGGCTACTATGAATGGGATATAGGCACCGCCGGGTCTACCACCTTACTGGCGATGACCCTGTTGCCGGCTGCCTGTTTCGCCACCGGGGCTATGAGCTTCAAAATATCTGGTGGGCTGTTTCAAGACTTTGCCCCTTCTGCCTACCATATGCAGTATGTCTTCTTCCCGGTGCTAAGCCGGATGGGGATAAATGCCAGGCTTAGTATTATTCGTCCCGGCTATGTTCCCCGTGGCGGTGGCGTGGTTGAGGTGACGGTGGAACCGGTAACCGGCAAAATAAAGCCAATCAGTTTGCCTAGCCGAGGGGATGTGGTTGGGATTGAAGGGGTTGCCCTTTCCTCTCATCTCAAGGAGAGGCGGGTGAGTGAGCGAATGGTTGAGAAATGTAATCAGGTGCTTAAATCAAACGGATATCGGGCACAGATAGAGGTTGTCTATGATACCCTGGCCCTTCAGCGGGGGGCGGCTCTTATGCTATATGCTAAAACTAGCTCGGGAGGTATCATTGGTGCCGATATGGCTGGTGAACCACGGCGAACCTCAGAAGACATTGCCCGATATGTAGCTAAAAGTCTGGTAGAAGACATGGCAACCGGGGCTACCGTTGACCGCCATTTAGCCGACCAGCTTATTTTTTACGCTGCTCTGGCTGACGGGGTTAGTCAGTATAGGATACCAAGGCTAACCGAGCATGTGGAGACCAATTTATGGCTTGCCGAGACTATGCTCGGCGCCAGGACTGAGGTTAACCGGAATCTGGTGAGAATTGAGGGCATAGGCTACTATAAAAAGTGACCTTGCCATTTACTTTCCTTGCATTCTGGCTTGTTTTGTTTTAAAATAGTTTTGGCACTCTGGGGTTGAGAGTGCTAAAATTATGTTCAGTGATGAATAGGAGGGTCTTTGCTTTATGCCTGTCTACGAATATAAGTGTAAAAATTGCCATTACCGATTTGAGTTGAAGCTTTGCTTCAACTCAAATGATGACTCAATAGTTACCTGTCCGAAGTGCGGCAGTAAGGCTAATCGTGTCTTCTCACCGGTACCTATAATTTTCAAGGGGTCGGGCTTCTACACCACCGATGTCAAACGGGCTAAAGATAAAACTTCTAAGCCCGAGGTTGAGCCAGATTCTTCTAAACATTAACTAGGTGGTCAAGGGGAGAGTTTATGGGGGCAAAAGACTACTATAAAATCCTCGGTGTTAGCCGGGATGCCGACGAAAAAACGATTAAGAAGGCATACCGAAAGTTAGCCATGAAATATCACCCCGACCGTAACCCGGGGAAAGAGAAGGAAGCCAACGAAAAGTTTAAGGAAATAAACGAGGCTTACGCTGTTCTTGGTGACCCGGAAAAGAGACGGCAGTATGACCAGTTTGGCACCGTAGGCAACATTGGTGATATCTTTAGCAGTCCGTTTACCCGACCCGATTTTGAAAACGTGCTGAGGCGCTTTGGTAGGGCTGGTCTTGGATTTGACTTTCTGGATGATATCTTTGGTGACTCCCTGCGGGGTAAAAGTTTCTCCTTCAAGATATACAGCCGGGGGTCTGGTGGTCCGGGGGGAACGAGATTTGAAGTCCCCAGGGGGATTAACCTGGAGGAGATATTCGCTCAGGCTCAACCTCCCCGCCAGGATGTTCGCTACGAAATAACCATTACCGGGGAACAGGCAGCCCGGGGGCTGGAAAAAGACCTGAAACGCAGGGGTAAAACACTAAGAGTGAAAATCCCGCCCGGGGTAAAAACTGGTTCCAAGGTAAGACTGCGGAATGCCCGCCAGATAACCGATGGTCAGCCGGGAGATATTATGATTTTAGTTAACGTCAAATAGAAGGATAAGCGAGGGATTAGCGATATAAAAGGCGCTAGCTTGGTCAAGCTAGCGCCTATAAAATTCCTGGTGGAGACGGGGGCAGCTGATTTCGGCTTGGCAACAACTTCTGATTTCACATTGCACTTAAAGATGGAGTGTTATCCTGCTGTTGACACGATATTATAGAAAGTAAAAACCAGCGCTTCTAATTCTCAGAAACACCTGTCTAAGTGTATACCCCTAATTTTGTCAGTCTTTCCCCAACACTGTCTAAGTCTAACTCTCTAAGCTTCTCTATTTTGGGTAAACCTGTTCTTGTGTCAAACCCTCGTTCTTGGTAGTACTCGTCCAGGCATTCGTCAAGGTAATCCGCACATCTCATGCCTTTCCCAAGTCCAGATGGACAAGGCTCATCCATCCAACGTCCATGCAAGGTATCATCCTTCCGAGACAGCCCAAGCTGCGCGTTATAGGCCTTTTCCAGGCAAACAATTCTTTCCGCACATTTCATCAATTCTTCCGGACTCATCTTTATACCGGTAACTGCGGAAAAAATTGACGCATAATCGGGCATATGCACGGCCCTTTTAGGGTTTTTCTTGAGGGAGAGAGAAAGGACATTGAAGGCGCAAATACCCAGGGAATTAACCATTGCTGCCAGGTCTTCATGATACTTTACTCCCTTGCCTTTGTACCTTGTTGAAGTTGGAATACCAACATCTGGAACTCCGAAAATCCTTTGCGATACGTCTTCCCTGCGTTGTTTGTCGATCTGACCGTGGGCTTTTAGGTGATCAGCACCTCTGGTTGATATGGAATAGGCCAAAGCCCAGTGAGGAAAACCTCGGACATCTTCGACTTCAGTCATACCTTTTGAGTGACAGACGTATTTCTCAGCCTCCGTAGCTAGTTTCCTAGCGGCGGCCACTGTTCCATCAGCAAGCAAACTGCCAATGCCACGCCTGAACGCCACCTTCTTAACCGTATCTTCGATAACGTTCACGTCTCCCCACTCATAGCTTACACCATCAGTGTCATTCTCGGTTATGATACCCCGTTGCCATAGCTCCATTAGCAGGCCTATTCCTGTACCCGTTTCAGTACTATCCAATCCATAGCGGTTGACCAGATTTTGGAAATGGAGGATAGCCTCTAAATTGTTGACGCCGAGGTGAATGCCCATAGAGTTGATAACTATGTATTCGGGTTTTGCCCCGGCTTCACCTGCGTAAGGCCCGTCCTTAATCTCCCACCAGTGGCAGCAATTGAGAGGACAGTTCACACTACAGGATATATTCCTAACCACATACTTCTCTAAGAGCTTGTCCGCGCTTATGTCTTCCATTTTGTCAAAAATGACATCTTGATAGTTTCTTACTGAGTGGCAACCAAGTACGTTGTAGAGGCTGAGCAAGCTGGTCGTGCCATATCGGGAAAAAGCTGCTATTCCTTGGGAAACATTGGGGTCAAGACTGTTTCTTAACTCCTCAGCAATATGAAAGAGGACTTTAGGTTTAGCTACCCGGATGCCTTTTGAACCACGGACGACCACAGCCTTCAAATTCTTGGCACCCATGACACATCCAGCCCCTGCTTTGGCGGCAGCTCGGTAGCGGTCAAACATGATAGTGGCAAATCGTACCATATTCTCACCAGCTTGACCTATGGCAGCCACGCAAACATTACGCCCTAACTCCTTCTTTAGAATGCTATCTGTTTCGTAGACATCGTGTCCCCATAGCTTACTGGCATCCTTAATCACTACTTCATCGTCATCAATCAAGAGATAAACGGGACTTTCCGCCCTTCCATGGATGACAATGTGATCGTAGCCGGCGTATTTTAGCATGCAATTCCAGAAGCCCCCGGCATTGGTATCTCCGAAGATTCCGGTCAGAGGTGACCTAGTGGTAACATGTGTTCTGCTTCCTAGAGGGAGGATTGTTCCAGCTAACGGTCCAACCCCAAAGATGAGCCTGTTTTCAGGACTCAGAGGCTCCACTTCCGGGCCAACTTCGTTCCACAGAATCCAGTCATTAATTCCGCTGCCACCGAGGAATTTAGTTCTCCATTCAAGGGGTAGCGCTTGTCTGGTTATCTTCGACTTGGTCAAATCGACTCTTAGAATCCTTCCTGCCCAACCATAGCTCATATTGCTCCTCCAGACTTGCTGGCTGAGATAACTGCCCTTTCGAAGTAGATATCCGCTGGCTTAGCGTATTTCAGAGCGCCTGTGGTACAGACCTTAACGCAGGCAGGCTCTCCTTGGCAAAGGTCACATTTGAAGACATTTCCAGAAGGGTTAACCTTGATCATACCAAAGGGGCAGGCATCAGCGCAGGCCCGGCAATCTGTACAGAGTTCAGCTATGATTACAACAGCGCCTGTCTCAGCATCTTTTACTATGGCATCTACCGGGCATGCGTTGACGCACCAGGGATTTCGGCATTGCCTACATATTTCGGGGACAAACAAACCACGCTCGTTGAAGGCAACTACTGTTAGCCTTGCCAGCGAAGGGTTGCATTCACCAAAATGGTGGAAGGAACACGCTATCTCGCAGCTTTTGCAACCACTACATTTTGCATAATCAGAAACTAGAATCTTATTCAATATCTGACTGCTCTGCTTCTCTTTCTTATTACGCAATTTTATCACTTCTTCTGAGGGAAAACAACGGCTGGTATGAGAGTAAGTTAAATGTGAACTTGATATTCAAAATCACTAAAGCCTTATCCAAATAAAAAGACGCTAGCCTGCAGGCTAGCGTCTATAAAATTCTTGGTGGAGACGGGGGAGAGTTGAACTCCCCGTCCAAGAGGAGCTACCCAGAATATGCTACAAGCTTAGTCAGCTCTTTTATCTTACCTGGCTAGCCTCTGCTGACCGAGTTTAACCAAGCCAGTCGATGACTCTTTCACCACCCTTATCGACATTGGGATGGTGGCACCTCAACTTTTCGACACCCAATCCCAACCCATTGAGGCGAGGTCAGGTTGGGCGTGCCACCTGTTTAGTTAGGCAGCAAGAGCGAATTCAGATTCGCCAGTTATTTTTGCCACTTGTTTTATGAGGGTAGCGGCACCTCAGCTTGCAATCCTGCAGCATACTCCCCCTGTCGAACCCACGCGTCCCCACTTACTACAGGTAGATTAAATATAAACTACCTCCTTTGAGATTTTTGCCTCCGTTTCATGGCTCGGCCGACTTCTCTTTCTGTTTCACGGCGAATTATAGACTCTCGCTTGTCATACAGCTTTTTACCTTTGGCTAATGCTATTTCAACCTTGGCGATACCATCTTTAATATATAGTTTTAATGGCACCAGCGTAAAGCCTTTTTCCAGCACCTGGCTGGAAAGACTATCAATCTGCTTGCGATGTAATAGTAGCTTCCGAGGTCGGGTTGGCACATGGCTTAAATAGCTGCCGGCTTCATAGCGAGCAATATGAGCGTTTAATAGCCATAATTCCCCACCCTCGGGCTTAACATAAGCATCGCCTAAACTTACTCTACCGGTTCGGATTGACTTTATTTCGGTACCGGTAAGGGCAATGCCAGCCTCTATACTCTCCTGTATATGATAATTATGGTACGCTTTGCGGTTGGTAACTACCGTCTTTATCGCCACTCTTCAAATTAAATTATATCATATGTCAGGGGCTGGCTCAAAAAGCTAAGGCGGCAGGTCGTTGTCACTTTACTAATATGATGTGACATTGCCACTGGGGTGAGCTATGGGGGAAGTCGGAGCGGAAATGAGCACCTCGGCTCTCTTGTCTAAGCAGGGCGGCCTCAGTTACTAATCGACCGGTTATCACCAGGTTGTTTAGCTCATAGGAGGGGCGGTCTGTAGGCTGGGGCAGGCAGTTTTGCCAGGTAGCCAGAACATCGGCGGCCTCGGTCAGGCTTTCCTTGTCGCGTATGATACCTACCTTATCCCAGTGCAATTCTTGCAGGGCGGAGCGGCTGGGTGGAGGCATAGTCTCAAGAATCTGCCTCTGGCTCAGCCGGTGGTGGACTTCTTGGCTCTGGCTCTGGTCAGGACTAGGTGTCTCAGTCTCCTTGGTCGTTCTGTCCACAATTCGCTTGCTGAATACGACGGCTTCAAGGAGCGAGTTTGAAGCTAGTCGGTTGGCTCCATGGACGCCAGTACAGGCGGTTTCACCCACAGCGAATAGTCCAGCTATATTGGTTTCTCCCCAGCTATTGGTCTTGATACCGCCCATCATATAGTGTGCCGCTGGTGCCACTGGTGTCACCCCTTTGGTAATATCCAGTCCGTGGTCCAGGCAGAAGCGGTAGATATGAGGGAACCGGGTGGTAATAACATAGGGTGGTAAATGGGTAACATCAATGAAGACCCTGTCCGAGCCTGTCTTTTCCATCTCGTAGACTATGCTCCGAGCGGCTACATCCCGTGGTGCCAGGTCGGCCTCTGGTGTATAGTCAGGCATGAAGCGATAGCCATCTACATTGCGCAGTACTCCGCCTTCACCCCTGACCGCTTCCGATATAAGAAATGGAGTTACCCCGGGCAGGCGGAGGGCGGTAGGGTGGAACTGGAAGAACTCCATGTCAACTATCTCAGCCCCGGCGTTGAAGGCTAGAACTATGCCATCACCGGTGGCGATATCTGAGTTAGTACTGTATTTATATAACTGCCCGGCGCCACCGGTAGCCAGAATCAAAGAGCGACAGCCAAATTCCTCAATGGAACCAGTATGGCAATCAAGGGCTTTAACCCCCTTAATTACCCCCTTTTCTACCAGAATTTCAGTAGCCAGACAATCCTCAAGCACCTGGATTTTAGATGAACGTGCCTGTTCACTGAGGGTGACTTCAATATGTTCACCAGTGGCGTCACCCCCGGCATGAAGGATACGGGACACACTGTGAGCTGCCTCTCTAGTCAGGGCAACCTCCCCATTAACGGTATCAAAGGGCACGCCAAAATTGACTAGGTCGGTAATACGAGCCGGGGCTTCGTTGACTAAGATGCGCACTGCTTCGGTGTTACACAAGCCATCTCCAGCGGATATGGTATCCTTAAAGTGACTCTCTGGGGAGTCATTCTTACCTATAGCGGCAGCAATACCCCCCTGAGCATATTTAGTATTGCAGTCATCAATACTGCCTTTGGTTATAATCAGCACACTCCCCTGCTTGTTGGCCAGCAGGGCGGTATACAGCCCGGCAATACCACTGCCCACGATAACATAGTCATACTGCTTCATCAGTCTATCCTGTACCTGGCTTTCCCCTCCTGGTAAAGGTCTCCGCCATAGATATCATTTACCACCGTGACCGCGAAATCTTCTACCTCTAGGCGGCGAAGTGCCTCAGCGCCAAGCTCCTGGTAGGCTATTACCTCTGATTTCTTTACGCTCTTGGCGGCCAGAGCCCCGGCACCACCAATGGCGCCGAAATATACGGCTTTATATTGCTTCATAGCCTCCTTTACTGCCGGTGAGCACATCCCCTTGCCAATCATCCCCTTAAGCCCCTCGGCTATCAGGCGGGGCGAGTAGCTGTCCATGCGGCCGCTGGTAGTAGGGCCCGCCGACCCGATAGGTTGCCCCGGTCTAGCCGGGCTGGGGCCCATAAAGTATATCGTTTGCTCCCTGATATCAAATGGCAGGGGCTTTCCTTGGTCCAGAGCCTCAATCATCCTTTTATGGGCAGCATCCCGAGCCACATATATGGCACCGGTAAGCAAAACCTCGTCCCCGGCTTTAAGGTCTTTTACAGTCTCGTCGGTTAGAGGGAGCGTAATTTTTTGCTCATCAATATCTCTCACGGTGTTGCTGCTCCCTTTACTAAATCTGAACTATATTACTCCTGTGGCACGGGTGGTATCAAACCCGACTTCATCAGCAGGGCAGTAGCTTCTCTTGACTCTTTAATCATCTTTTCGGCTTGCTTGGTCAGCTCCTCAACGCTTGGCGTTTCTCGAGCCACCCCTTGCTCTACGGCTTTCATTCCTACTGCTACCGCTTCCCTGATAAAGACTTCCCATTCTCCCATAGTGGGGATAATATTATCCTCGCTTATTCCCCGGTCCTCGGCACATTTAGCTAGCTCGTAGGCGGCAGCGATGCACATTTCATCGGTGATGGTCTTGGCTTTGACATCCAGGGTGCCTCGGAAGATGCCGGGGAAACCAATAGAATTATTCACCTGGTTGGGGAAGTCGGACCTCCCTGTAGCTACAATCCTGACGCCAGCCTCTTTAGCTTCCCAGGGCCAGATTTCAGGGATGGGGTTGGCACAGGCAAAAAGGATAGCATCCTTGGCCATATCTTTTAGCCACTCCGGCTTGATGGTATCCGGCCCTGATTTGGAGAGTGAGATGCACACATCACTTCCATGAAGTGCCTTGGCCATGTCACCGGTTCTTTGCTCCGAGTTAGTCTTCAGGCACAGGTCCCATTTGTAGGGGTTCTCCTTTTGTTTCTGCTGAAGGTCAGTCCTAGCAGCGTGTAAAATACCCTTGCTATCAACAAAGATGGTGTTTTCCGGTTTGAAGCCATCGGCAAAAAGAACTCTGGCAATGGCTACATTGGCTGCCCCGACCCCGATTAGGGTGATACTTACTTCCTCCTTTTTCTTACCCACAATCTTCAGGGCATTGGTCAACCCGGCCAGGGTAACGGCTGCTGTCCCCTGTTGGTCATCATGCCATACCGGGATAGTCATCTCCTGGCGTAAGGTATCAAGAATATAGAAGCACTTGGGATTAGAGATATCTTCCAGGTTGATACCGCCAAAGGATGGCTGGAGCCACTTCACCGCCTGGATTATTTCATCGGGGTCTTTGGTATCCAGGCAAATGGGTACGGCATCCACCCCGCCCAGGTATTTAAATAGGAGTGCCTTACCCTCCATCACCGGCAAACCAGCCTCGGGACCAATATCACCCAGTCCCAGAACCCGGGTGCCATCGGAAACTACGGCTACGGTGTTCCACTTGTTGGTATATTCATAGACCTTTTCCTTATTCGCTTTTATGGCTCGGCAGGGTTCGGCTACACCCGGGGTGTACCAGATAGCAAAGTCGTTAAAATCACGAACCGCACATTTAGCCATGGTCTGCATCTTGCCCCGATAAAATGGGTGCAACCTCATGGCGTCCTGTGCCGGCTTACGTGCTTTAGCCAGGAGTTCTTCCTTAGTTACCTTATGAGACATTGCCACCTCCTTAGACCGATATTCATCAATTTGACTGTACCACTATTTTCTCAGCTACAGGTAACTCTATATTTTTCCTGATTAGCCAAGCGTTCTTTATCCCGGGACAGAGTTTAGTCCCAGCCTTTAAGCTTATAGTAATCGGACAGCATTCTTTTTATGTTTTATTTTTAGCTCAATTGCTAATCAAGAAAAACATCATAAAAATAA
>JAUWIC010000044.1 GCA_030605575.1 Dehalococcoidia bacterium | reverse complement strand
CCCCCATCTCAACAGCTATGATATAAGCCAGGGTAGTTTTGCCCAGACCAGGCGGACCATAGAGTAGGATGTGGTCCAATGCCTCACCCCTGCCTTTGGCGGCGGTGATAGCTATATTCAAATTGTCCTTAATCCTGACCTGCCCCACGAAGTCATTAAGGCGCCGGGGTCGAAGGCTGGTATCAAGTGACATGTCATCAGCGCTCAGTTTGCCTGATACAATGCGATTTATTTTCGCCTTACCTCCTACCCTTAATAAACGACCTTATTATATCACATCTTGGCCTCAGCCAGTTCCTTGGCTGGGGTAAAGGGGTAATAAACAATCTCGGCAATAGAATAGAGCCGCCCTGATTAAAATAGA
Source organism: Dehalococcoidia bacterium (assembly GCA_030605575.1). GTDB lineage: Bacteria > Chloroflexota > Dehalococcoidia > Dehalococcoidales > E44-bin46 > E44-bin46. The sequence goes on along the minus strand of JAUWIC010000044.1, from coordinate 7,053 downwards.
GCGGCTCGTCATTATTAAAGTAATCAAACTGTATGCCGGAAGACCTAGATTGCTACCTCCTCCTCTTCTTCATCCTTATCCTCATTCTCATTCTCCTCTTCTTCACCAGCTGCCAACTCTGGTACCTTCTCAGGAGACGGGTAGCGAGCTGGAATCAACTTACCAATAATTACATTTTCCTTAAGCCCAATCAGTCTATCTATCTTGCCACAGACAGCGGCTTCAGTAAGCACTCTGGTAGTCTCCTGGAAGGAAGCCGCTGATAGCCAGCTATCAGTGTTCAGCGAGGCCCGGGTTATACCCAGTAATACAATATGGGCGGTAGCTGGCTCACCCCCTTCAGCCAGTACCTTGGCATTAATGTCCTCATAACGGAACCTGTCTAGCAGCTCCCCGGGCACTAGCTCGGTATCGCCTGAGGAATCAATACAGACCTTGGTCAGCATCTGATGGGCGATAATTTCAACATGCTTATCGTTTATGTTCACCCCCTGAGAACGGTATACCTTTTGTACCTCGTTTACCAGGTATCGCTGGACTGCCTCCTTACCCAAGATATGCAGTATATCCTGCGGGTTGATAGAGCCATCGGTAAGTTGTTGCCCAGCCTTTATTATATTTCCGGTTTGAACACGAATATGGGTGGCGGCGGGAACAGTATATTCCCGCACCTCTTCCTCCTCATACTTGATAGACAACTGCCCATCTTCAATGACTACCTCACCGGTGACACGGGCTAGGACAGGTTGAGCTTCAGTAGTTAGGGCTATTGACTCTGGTGTCGCTTCAGCCTCAGGTGGAGAGGCTAAAACGGCTCCTATATCTACCCATTGACCGTTGTCCACTAGAACTTGCCAGCCAGGGGGCAGTGCATATTCATCACGGAATACCTCAGAACTGGTAACTTTAATCTTTCTCCCCCCCTCATTGTCAATCACCTCAGCTACCCCGTCTATTTCTGAGATGGTGGCTTGAGCCTTAGGTGGTCTGGCCTCAAAGAGTTCTTCCACTCTGGGTAGACCGCTGGTAATATCAAGTCCGACCACGCCCCCGGTGTGGAAGGTGCGTAGCGTTAGCTGGGTACCTGGCTCGCCAATACTCTGGGCGGCAATTATGCCGACGGCGGTATTGGGGTCGACCAGATGCCCACGAGCCAGGTCTCGACCGTAGCATCGCTGGCAGGCCCCCTGCCTGGATTGGCAGCTAAGGGGAGACCTGACATGAACCTTGGTTAACCCGGCAGCAATAATTTTATTTACCTTCTCCTCATCAATTTCCTCATTACGGTCAACAATGGTTTCACCAGTATTAGGGTCAACCACTTTACTGGCGGCCAATCGACCGGTTATTCGCTCAGCCAGTGATGGTAGCAACTCCTTTTCTCCTGGTTCAGATATCCATATACCTTCGGTAGTACCACAGTCCTCCTGCTGGATAATAACATCCTGGGCAACATCAATGAGGCGTCGGGTGAGGTAACCACTCTCCGATGTCCTCAGCGCGGTATCGGCTAATCCTTTGCGGGCGCCATGGGTGGAAATAAAGTATTCCAGAACACTGAGCCCCTCACGAAGGCTTGACTTGATTGGGAAGTCAATTATCTTCCCTGAGGGATTGGTCATTAAGCCCCGCATCCCCGACAGCTGTCTAATCTGAGAAATGTTCCCCTTTGCCCCTGAGTTTGCCATCATGTAAATATCACCATAGCGGTCAAGGGTGTCAGAAATGGTGTCGGTAATCCTGTCGGTAGTCTCGGTCCATACTCCTACGACGCCATTATACCTCTCGTCCTCAGTGATTAAGCCGCGATGATATTGGTTTTCAATAATGGCCGCCCTTTCCTCTGCCTCTTCTATTAGCTTGGGTTTACTCTGAGGAACCTCAATGTCGCCCATAGCAATGGTTACCCCTGATTTGGTGGCATAATGGAATCCCAGTTGTTTGAGGTTGTCCAGTAACACCGCCATATCTTCATTACTTAGTAGCTGATAGCAATCGGTAACTATCTGCTTTAAGCTTGACTTATCAATTATTTTGTTGTAGAAGCCTAGCTCCGGGGGCAAAACCTCGTTGAAGATGATGCGACCGGCACTAGTTTTAACCCTCGGCCCGCCTTTTTCCTGGTCCCTGACCTCAATCTCAGCCCTGAGGTCAATAGCGCCAACTTCGTAACCGAGCCTTGCCTTTTCCCAACTGCCAAAGATTCTGCCTTCCCCTCTGGCTCCAGGTCTAATGGTAGTCAAGTAGTAGCAACCGAGAACCATATCTAGGGTTGGGGTTATTATTGGCTCACCGCAGCTTGGTAGCAGCATATTGTGGGTACTGAGCATCATCTCTCTCGCCTCTTTGACGGCAGCTTTAGACAGGGGGATATGAATTGCCATCTGGTCACCATCAAAATCGGCGTTAAACGCAGAGCATACCAGGGGGTGGAGCTGGATAGCACTACCATCAATGAGTACTAGCTCGAAAGCCTGGATGCTAAGTCGGTGCAGGGTAGGGGCTCGGTTGAGTAACGCCGGCCGTTCCTTAACCACTTCCTCTAGTATATCGTATACCTCCGGCTTAGCCCTGGCCACCAGCCGTCGGGCACTCTTATCACTGTAGGCAAGGCCTTGCTCCATTAATCGGCGCACAATAAAGGGTTTAAATAATTCCAGAGCCATCCGTCGGGGTAAGCCACATTGGTTAAGCTTGAGCTCGGGGCCGACAATGATAACCGAGCGTCCACTATAGTCAACTCGTTTGCCTAGTAGATTCTGGCGAAAGCGTCCTTGCTTACCCCGGAGCATATCTGAGAGTGACTTCAGTTTGTGATTACCACTGGTGGCGACGGCTCGGCCTCTTTTTTCATTATCAATGAGGGAATCGACTGCTTCCTGAAGCATCCGCTTCTCGTTGCGGATAATAACCTCTGGTGCCCCTATTTCCAGTAGGTGTCGCAGTCGGTTATTACGGTTAATGACTCGTCGATATAGGTCATTAAGGTCACTGGTAGCAAATCTACCTCCATCCAGCTGAACCATAGGTCGGAGGTCAGGGGGTAAAACCGGCAACACAGTTACAATCATCCACTCTGGTTTATTGCCACTGCGGTGAAAGACCTCGGCTACCTGTAGCTGCTTGCTTGCCTTCTTGCGGCGTTGACCTGAAGTGAGACGGATTTCCTGGATTAAGGCATTGCGTATTGCATCAAGGTTAATAACCTTAAGAATCTGGAGAATAGCCTCAGCTCCCATTCCAGCCTCAAAAACTTGGCCGAATTTCTGTTTAAGCTCGTGATAGCGATTCTCGGTGAGCAGTCCACACTGGCGAAGGTCTTTCAACTCTTCTATATCGTTTGGCAGTTGCTCCTCAAGCTGTGCCTTTTCCTCAGCCCAGTTTTTCCTGAGCTGGTTTATTTCTTCTACTGTTGCCTGTTTCTCCTCCATCTCGGCGATTTTGGCTTCCAGCAGGCTTTGGCGCTCAGCTATCTCTTGTGAGCTCTTCTCCTCAAGTTGTTTAATTGCTTCCTGGCGTGCCTTCTCATCTATAGAGGTGATGATATAATGGGAGAAATATAGAACACGTTCCAGGCTCCGTGGTGACAGGTCAAGTAATAATCCCAGTCGGCTAGGTACTCCCCGGGCAAACCAGATATGACTTACAGGGCATGCCAGTTCAATATGCCCCATCCGTTCTCGTCGAACTTTAGCCCGAGCTACCTCGACGCCACACTTATCGCAAATAACTCCCTTGTAGCGTATCTTTTTATACTTGCCACAAAAGCATTCGAAGTCTTTAGTCGGGCCAAAGATTCTCTCACAGAAAAGTCCATCCCTTTCTGGCTTCAGGGTGCGGTAATTAATAGTCTCCGGTTTAGTTACCTCCCCATAGGACCAGCTCCTAATCTGCTCCGGTGAAGCCAGGGAGATACGGACAGCATCAAAATCATTAACTTCAAGCATTATCTTCTTTCACCTCTTTCAAAAGCGAGTCTTCAACAACTTTAAGCTCGGTAAGCTCTGTCGCCGGTTCAGGAGCTTCCCTAGTTTCCTCGGCCAGGGTTGCCCTTTCTTCTTCACTAATCACTTCAACGGCAAGCCCTAAACTTCGTAGCTCCATAATCAGCACCTTAAACGATTCAGGTACGCCAGGTTGGAGGATATCTTCATTCTTGACTATAGCCTCATAGGTTTTGGCTCGACCGGTCACATCATCTGACTTGATAGTCAGCACTTCTTGAAGGTTGTGGGCAGCGCCATAGGCTTCTAATGCCCATACCTCCATTTCACCAAAGCGCTGACCCCCGAATTGAGCCTTGCCCCCCAGGGGTTGCTGGCTAATCAGGGAGTAGGGGCCAGTAGAGCGGGCGTGAACCTTATCCTCAACCAGGTGGTTTAGCTTCATTACGTAGATGTTACCCACCGTTACTGGCTGGTCAAATGGCTCACCACTGCGCCCGTCGCGGAGTATAACCTTGCCCAAAGTAGGTGGCGGCAGCTTCCTCTCAGTACTTACCTTGTCCACAGCTTGTTCTAGCTCCTGTTGGTTAAGGTCTCGGCTGGCTATGCCCAGGTCTTCAAGCCATAGGCGCAGGCAAACCTCTTTGGCTTCCCTAGGGTAGGCATCACTGAACACCCTGTCTCCATCGTAACCCTGGCTGGTAACCCACACCTTAACCATCTCCAGTGGCACGGTGCGGTTCTTATTACCGGGGTCAAGGCTAACCGCTCCCGCTTTTTGAGCTAGCCAGGCCCTGGCTAGTGCATCCTCAATAGTAATATCATCAGCACCGTCAAAGACCGGAGTGAGCACCTTGATGCCCAGTGTCTGGGCAGCCCAACCTAGATGAGTTTCCAGAACTTGTCCAATATTCATCCGTGATGGGACACCTATGGGATTGAGGATAATATCTACCGGTGTGCCGTCAGGTAGTAAAGGCATATCCTCAGCCCGGGCGATAAGGGAAATGACCCCTTTATTGCCATGCCGCCCGGCTAGCTTGTCCCCGGCCGAAATCTTCCGTTTCTGGGCAACCCAGACCTGCACCCATTGATTAACCCCAGCCGGTAGGTCGTCACCTTTATCAGTAGAGAAGACCTTGACATTAATTACCTTACCCCACTCACCGTGAGGCATTCGCAGCGAGGTATCTTTCACCTCTCGAGCTTTCTCACCAAAGATAGCCCGCAACAGCTTCTCCTCAGCCGATAGCTCAGTTTCGCCCTTGGGGGTGATTTTACCGACTAAAATATCACTTGGGCTCACCTCAGCACCAATTCGAATAATGCCGGTTTCATCAAGCTCACGTAGACTTTCCTCACCGACATTAGGTATGTCTCTGGTGATTTCTTCGGGTCCTAATTTGGTATCCCGGGCTTCTAACTCATGCTTTGAAATGTGGATGGAGGTAAACTTATCCTTCTCAACTAGGCGATTGCTAATGATGATAGCATCCTCATAGTTATACCCCTCCCAGCTCATAAAAGCGCACAGCACATTCTGGCCTAGAGCCAGCTCCCCCTGTTCTGTAGCCGAACTATCAACTATAATCTGTCCCGGCTCTACTCGGTCACCTTTACCTACTACCGGGCGCTGGCTAATGCAAGTCCCCTGGTTAGTGCGAACAAATTTCGCCAACGGATATATGTCTTTATCGCCATTGTCTTTAGTAACCACAACCTGTGAGTTGGTAGCTGAGGTTACCACTCCAGCATTTTGGGCCAGGAGCACCTGCCCACTGTACTTGGCGGCTTCTATCTCCATGCCGGTAGCTATCAAAGGTGCCTCAGGGCAAAGCAGGGGCACGGCTTGCCGCTGCATATTAGAGCCCATCAGGGCACGATTAGCATCGTTATGTTCCAGGAAAGGTATTAGGGCTGTGGCCACACTGACTATCTGCTTGGGTGAGACATCCATTAATTGGATTTTATCTGGTGCTTCCCGTAGATAGTGGTCACCCTGCCTGACCTCAACCCTTTCTTCAGTAAACTGCCCATTTTCATCAAGCTTGGCGTTAGCCTGGGCAATGGCATATTCTTCCTCTTGGTCAGCAGCTAGGTAGACGATGTCGTCAGAGACGAAGGGCACCACCTTTATGTTTCCAGGTGATAGGCGAGACAGCTTGGTAGCAAGGTCAGGGGTAATAGTAGCCCCAGCGTCTACTATGGTATTACCCTTATCATCAAGCACTGCCTCTCGGGTCGTCTTACCCACCAGCCCATCGGAGCTATTACTTACCTCGGCAATAACCCTGCGGTACGGTGTCTCGATAAAACCATACTGGTTAATCCGGCTATAGGTGGCTAGAGAGCCGATGAGACCGATATTAGGTCCCTCCGGGGTCTCAATAGGGCAGATTCTACCATAGTGGGAAAAGTGGACATCGCGAACCTCAAAGCCAGCACGTTCCCGAGATAGACCCCCCGGTCCCATGGCTGATAAGCGTCGCTTATGAGTTAGCTCAGCCAGGGGGTTGGTTTGGTCCATAAATTGTGATAGCTGTGAGCTGCCGAAGAACTCTCTGATAGCCGCCACTATGGGGCGAATGTTGACCAGGGCGCTGGGAGTGACTGCCTCGGTGCTGATAATGCTCATCCGCTCCCTGACTACTCGCTCCAGGCGCAGTAAACCGATACGAAACTGGTTTTGGATTAGCTCACCAACAGTGCACACTCGCCGGTTCCCCAGATGGTCAATATCGTCAGGGGTGTCAGTACCATTATTAACCATAATAATGTGCTTGACTATCTCTATAATATCTTCCTCATCTAGAACTCGCTTTTCCTTCTCGTTGTCAAGCCCTAATCGCTTATTAAGCTTGTGGCGACCTACCTCTCCCAGGTCATAACGTTGAGGGTCAAAAAATAGGTTTTTTAATAGTTTCCCGGCATTTTCAATAGTGAGGGGGTCTCCAGGGCGCAGTCTTTTATAGATATCGAGCAGAGCCTCGGTCTTGTTCCTGACTGAAGTGTCACGCTCCATAGTTGACCTGATAAATTGGCGTTCCGGAGAGTTGTCCTCTTCAGGGAATAGGCTGAGTAATTGCTCATCACTACTATAACCGATAGC
>JAUWIC010000072.1 GCA_030605575.1 Dehalococcoidia bacterium | reverse complement strand
AATTGGTTATATATTCCTACCATGGGGGAAGAGATTTTAGAGAGGGGCTTTGCCCCCGGATATGACTCGAGGGCGGGAGGGTGGGAAGAAAGAGGTTACCACTCAATTCTCCCTTTACAAATCAACGGCTAATACTGTATTCTAGCTTAAAGCACCCACTAAAGAGGAGTACAGGTTGTATCGGGCACCGCGCGGAACTTCAGACATTCTACCCAAGGAGCAAGCCTACTGGCGCTATATAGAGCAAAAGGTGGTTAACATCTGTCAGCTCTACGGCTATGAGCGCATTGACGTCCCTGCCTTTGAGGACACCGGGCTTTTCTCCCGCAGTATCGGCGAAGAAACCGATATTGTCCAAAAACAAATGTATACCTTTGAAGATAGAGGGGGCAATAAAATAACCCTGAGACCAGAGGGCACGGCGCCAGTATGCCGGGCCTACCTGGAACACGGGATGCATAACCTGCCCCAGCCGGTAAAGCTGTATTATATTGGCTCCATTTTTAGATATGAACGACCCCAGGCCGGCAGATACCGGCAACACTATCAGTTTGGCTATGAGGCTATCGGGGACGACGACCCCGCCCTTGACGCTGAAGTCATTGATATGGCATGGCAGTTCTTTTCCTCCCTAAACCTGCGCCACCTATCACTAATCCTAAATAGTATCGGTTGTAAACAATGCCGACCCGGATATCTAGCCGCCCTGAAAAGTTACTACGCCAACTATATTCATGACTTGTGCTCAGACTGCAAAACTAGGCTAAACAGGAACCCGCTTCGCCTCCTTGACTGTAAAAAGCCAGTATGCCAGCAAATAGCTGACTCCGCCCCGAAAAGCACCGACTACCTCTGCCCCCAGTGTGATGAGCACTTCAAACGACTAAAGAGATACCTGGGCTTGCTTGAAATTCCCTTTGAAATAAACCACCGCCTGGTTCGGGGGCTGGACTACTATACCCGGACAGTGTTTGAGGTTCAGCCTGAGGCAGAAGGCGCCCAGAGCACCCTCGGTGGCGGAGGAAGATACGATGACCTGATTGAGGAACTGGGTGGTAGACCTACCCCAGCCATCGGCTTTGCCGCCGGCATAGAGCGGATAATTCTCAACCTGAAGCAACAGGATGTCCCCGTCCCCACTCTACCCCGACCACAGGTTTTCATTGCCAATATCGGCGATGAAGCCAGGGATGAGGCAATAAAGCTGACAGCCAGGCTGAGAAAAAGCGGTATCGGCGTAATAGAAGCCGTGGGCGACAAGAGCCTGAAGGCTCAACTAAGACAGGCAAATAACCTTGGCGCCAGTTACACCGTCATCATCGGTGACCAGGAAGTAAAAACCGGCACTGTCATCCTCCGGGATATGACCACCTCCCAGCAAAAAACTGTCCCCAGTAGCCAGCTAGAAGGGCTACTGCTAGGGTAATCTAGGGATGTGCGAAAGTAGGGTGCTTTACAAACCAACAAATCGTCAGAATGTGAAACCTGAATCCTTTTCAGGTGGGCTAGAAACAACTAACTTTGGGACGCAACCTATTGCTAAGTTCTCTATTGCAAAAAAGGGGGAGGTTGCTATATGCAGTGTCGTATGAGGTCTCAAGAGGGGGTGTCCTACTGAAACTACAACTAATCGCTCCTGCTATACAAGAGAACACCCCGCTGAAGAAGGCCCTATGTCCACCCCTAGGCTTGGCGATGGTCGCTGCGCTAACCCCGCCAGAGGTCGAAGTCTCCTTAACTGATGAGAATGTCACAGTTGTTGATTTCCAAAAGGAAACCGACTTAGTAGGGATTACAGCACAAACTATCACGGCGCAACGTGCCTACGAGATCTGCGATAGCTTCAGAGCCAGAGGAGTGAAGGTTATCTTAGGGGGTATCCATCCTAGCACCCTGCCCGAAGAGGCAAGTCAGCACGCCGATGCCGTGGTCATCGGGGAAGCCGAGGAAATTTGGCCAAATTTGATCGAGGATTTCAAGGCCAACAAACTACAAAGGGTGTACAGGCAGCGTGAGCGACCCAGCTTGCTCAAGTTGCCTATCCCCCGGCGGGACCTGTTCGCCAAGGGGGCGTACTATGTCACCAACATCGTCTCAACCACTAGAGGCTGTCCCTATTCCTGCTCCTTCTGCTCAGTTACTTCATTCTTAGGCCATACTTATCGCTGCCGTCCGGTAGAAGAAGTCCTCAAGGAGATTGAAACATTGAACCAGAGGAAACTCGTCGTTTTCGTTGACGATAATATTGTAGGCAACCCCAAATTCGCTAAAAAGCTCTTTCGCGCCCTTGTTCCCTATAAAATCAAGTGGCTCGCCCAGGCCTCGGTCACGATAGCGAGAGATGATGAATTACTCAAACTGGCAGCCGCTAGCGGCTGCCAGGCCCTACTCATCGGGTTTGAGACACTATCCCCAGCCAATCTGGCGGCGGTGGGCAAGAGGGTCAATGTGGTGGATGAATACCCAACGGTAATCAGAAAGATCCACTCCCACGGCATCGCCATCCATGGCTTCTTTATTCTGGGCTTAGACGGAGACAATGAAGATGTTTTCGAGCGTACCGTCCGCTTTGCCCAGAAAATGCGGCTAGAGAGCGCCCAGTTTGCTTGGCCCGTACCGTATCCGGGCACCGCTCTCTGTGAATCCTTGGATAAGGCTGGTCGAATAGTCACCAAAGACTGGTCACAGTATGAGTCTAACCTCGTGTTTAAGCCAAAGCTAATGTCACGAGAGGTGCTGCAAAAGGGGCGTGACTGGGTTTGGTGCGAATTCTACAGCCTACCCTCAATTTGGAGGAGGGTCAGACTGCCACGCCGTAATTTGGTATCGATTTGGGCAGTGAATCTTTATTATAGAGCTTTCTGGCGGAGAAAATTCCGAGCTGATAAAGATAACGGTAAGTTCGAACCCCACTTTGTCTCTTAACAAGATTTAAACTCGGTTCCGATTGAACAGAAAGCCATTTTGTATTTCTCGTGCTAATAGGACAAGGAAAACGTAGAATTTCCCCAGGATATTAGTAACATAAAGCTTAGCTCTTCGGTCATAACCAATCAGCTTCACTTCATAGCTCAATTGTGCTATAATATTATAATGCATAGGTTATTAGATTTAACCTCTTCTCTTATAGCTAGAAGCTACTTCGGTTTCACTATCTCTTCAACACTCCCACCCCCTCAATTTTTGTCCCCACTGCCAATAAAACGGTAAAGGCTAACTATGAAACGAGAAACTAAGCAAGTAAATAATGAGTATACCGCCGAGGATATCCAGGTACTGGGCGGGAGGGAGGCGGTGCGCCGACGACCGGGTATGTATATTGGCAGCACTGACCAGCGCGGACTGCACCACCTGGTCTATGAAATTATCTATAACAGCATTGATGAAGCCATGGCTGGCTGCTGCACTAAAATTACGGCTGTTATTCAACAAGACAATGCCGTCAGGGTTGAGGATAATGGGCGGGGCATTCCGGTAGAGATTCACCCCGCCACCAATGCTTCAGCCCTGGAGACGGTAATGACTACGCTGCACGCTGGGGCAAAATTTGGCGGTAAGACCTACCAGGTATCAGGCGGGCTACATGGGGTCGGGGCTTCGGTAGTCAATGCCCTTTGCTCCTGGCTCAGGGTTAATGTCAGGCGCGATGGCAAGCTCTATCAACAGGACTATAAACAAGGCATACCCCAGGGAGAGGTGACACCGGTCGGTGAGGCCAGTGATACCGGCACCACCATTACCTTCCTCGCCGATGAGGAAATATTCAGCAAGGTCAGCTATGATTTTAATACCCTCAGCCAGCGAATACGAGAAATGGCTTACCTCAATAGCGGGCTGGAAATATCCCTCAAGGATGAAAGGAAAGACTGCGAGATGACCTTCTACTTTGAGGGTGGAATTACTAGCTTCGTCGGCTACCTTAACCGAAATCGGGAAGTCCGCCACCGCCAACCTATCTATATCTCTAAACTGGTAAATAGCACTATAATTGAGGCCGCCCTTCAGTATAACGATGGCTTTACTGAGTCCACCTTTAGCTTCGCTAACTGTGTTAATACCACAGATGGAGGTACCCACCTTACCGGCTTCCGCTCAGCACTAACCCGGGTGCTTAATGACTATGCCCGCAAGAACAAGTTTATCAAAGAGGAGGAACCCAACCTGACAGGTGATGATGTCAGGGAGGGGCTTACCGCCATTATCAGTGTTAAGCTCGCCGAACCTCAGTTTGAAGGCCAGATTAAAGCCAGGCTGGGCAATCCTGAGGTCAAAAGCCTGGTCGAGAGCGCAGTCGGCGAGGGTCTATCCCTCTACCTTGAGGAACACCCCGATGATGCCAAAAGGATTATAGATAAGTGCCTCACCGCTGCCCGAGCCAGAGAAGCCGCCCGCAAGGCTCGCGATTTAATTATCAAAAGGAGCACCCTGGATACCGCCACCCTGCCCGGGAAACTGGCTGATTGCTCCGAGAAAGACCCGTCCTACCGTGAACTATACCTGGTCGAAGGAGACTCAGCCGGTGGTTCAGCCAAGCAGGGACGGAATCGTCGCTTTCAGGCTATCTTGCCCCTGCGGGGCAAAATCCTCAACGTGGAAAAGGCGCGCTTAGATAAGATGCTGGCTCATGCAGAAATCCGTGCCATCATTACTGCTCTTGGCGCTGGCATAGACGATGAATTTGACCCATCCAAGCTCCGTTATCATCGGGTCATTATAATGACTGACGCTGATGTTGATGGCTCTCACATCCGCACCCTGCTTTTGACCTTCTTCTTCCGCCATATGGTAGAGCTGATTAACCGTGACCACCTGTTCATTGCCCAGCCACCCTTATATCGGGTTAAAACCAGCAAGCTTGAGCACTGGGTCTACTCTGAACAAGAAAAGGAAGAGGTAATGCGTAAGCTAAAAGAAGCTAAAAAGGTGGAGGTTCAGCGGTATAAGGGTCTGGGAGAGATGAGTGCTCAGCAACTATGGGAAACCACTATGGACCCCACTACCCGCACCCTACTTGCCGTCAGTATAGAAGATGCCGCCAAGGCCGACCACATATTCCATGTCTTAATGGGCGGAGAAGTCCCACCCCGCAAAGCCTTCATCCAAGCCCACGCCACCAGCGTCCGAAACCTTGATATTTAGTGCCAACTCAGCAAGGGGGAGTGGACTAGAAC
>JAUWIC010000014.1 GCA_030605575.1 Dehalococcoidia bacterium | reverse complement strand
TTATCCCCCTCTCCTTAAATGTTGTGGGGTATGATTTTTTTCGCGTGGGGCTACCCCCCTCTCTTACAAACACCCCCCCTGCCCCTCGCGGGGACGGGGGTCCGGGGGTTGGGGTGTTAAGCAGTCTCCTTTGGGGATACTTGATTTATGCCGAATCTCTGAAGTAAAATTAGGTGTTCTGTGGGCCATTAGCTCAGTTGGTTAGAGCGCAGTCCTGATAAGACTGAGGTCTCTGGTTCGAGTCCAGAATGGCCCACTTATTTATTTTCCTCTTCTTTGCCCCAGCTTTGCATCATTTCCTTTATGTATTGGGCCAGCTTGGGATTAGCCCGTAGGCGGGCAATGAAGATGGGGCAACCTTCTAATAGTGAGTTCTGGGCGGCGATTGCCATACTTGACAGAAGGTTCTGCAGGCCAAGGTCAGCCGGCTGGGAAATACCGGTTCCCGGGGCTGATTGCTCTAGCTGTCGGCGGATGTCCTCGGCGGTAAACTTCATCGGCACCACACAGGATTTGTACCATGGGCACTCCTTACACTGAGCTATCCCATGGGCTTCATCTAAAACATCGCTCATACCTAATCTCCTTTTGACGATTTATCTCGGGTAATCACCACCTGAATTAGCTATGGCATAATCTCATCCAGCCTGCTCTCTATAGCTGCCTTGCTGGGGAAGGCACCAATTACCTTGTTCCGAACTATGCCGTCCTTGTCAATAAAGAAGGTAGTCGGGATGGCTCTGATGCCATACTTCGGGGCTATAGCTTTCTTGGTATCAAGCAGTACCGGGAGGGAAAGGTTATGCTCTTGCAGGAATTGCTCTACTTCGGAAGCACTATCACCCATGTTGATTGTCAGCACCATAAGCCCACTGTCTGACCAATCTTCGTGTATTTCTTGAATATAGGGCATTTCCGAGACGCAGGGACTGCACCAGGTTGCCCAGAAGTTGACCAACACTGGCTTACCCTTGAGGTTGCTGAGGGTGATAGATTGTCCATCAAGGTTCTGGAGCTGAAAGTCTGGTGCTGGCTTACCTACCGTGGCTATTGGCTCTGGATCAGCTGTACAGCCGGTTATTAATAGCCCCGTGGTCAGTATCGTTACCAGTATTGCTGTTAGCAGTTTATTCATAATTATGCCTCCAGATGTAATTTTATCACTACATTGTGGCTAAAACCAAACCAGCCTGTTAGTCAGGATAAGTATCCCCACAACTATGAGCACGGCGCCGCTAGTAATATAGATTGCCGTGGAGTAGCGGCGAATACGCTTTAATAATGGAGTCATTGAATCAAAAGCAGCGCCTATTATCAGGAATGGAATCCCCAGTCCCAGGGAATAGACGGCTAGCAGGGAGGCACCACGCCAGGCTGTTGCTGAACTCCCAGCCAGGGTTAGGACACCACCAAGCATGGGACCGACACAGGGAGTCCAGGCCAGGCAAAATATGCTCCCGGTCAGGAACGAACGCAGGTAACTGGTAGTTCGGCTCTGGGACGGGGTTAGACGCTTTTCAAAATTTAGCCGGGGGACTTTCAGGGCAACCAGCATAAATGCCCCGAAGGCTATCAGCAGGATGCCGGCTATTTTACTAATTAGGGCTAGATGGGCACCGATGGCAAAACCAGCTAGCCCGGCACCAGCCCCCATGATAGTGAAAACTACGGTAAAGCCGATGACAAAGCTGAGAGAGTGAAGGAATATAGGGACTCGCCTTTTACCAGCTTTAGCCTCAAATATTTCAGGACCAGCCAGGCTAGCCAGGTATACCGGCACTAAAGGCAATACGCAGGGTGACAGGAAGGATAATAATCCGGCACCAAAAGCAACTAAAAATGATATATTTTCCATTATCTACACTTGATAGCAACCTTAATCTTAATTGATTTGACCCGAGGTATCAAGTTCAGCCGTAATCGGGGCCGAAGGCTTATTGAAGAATAGGCTTGCATTTTCCTGGCCATTGTTGTATCCTGTATGAAATTTAATAGGCGGCTCAGAGGTGCCTGAGATAGCTCAGGCATAATCGGAGAGCAAGTCGGTGAGAATCCGACGCAGTCCCGCCTGCTGTGAGTGGTAGGTAATTTCTACCACAAGTCAGAACGCCGAACCTCTGGGTATTCTCAGGCCTCCGCGGAGAAAGGGGGTGGGATAATGATCAAGGTTAGGTGAGAAATCCCCCCTGGCTATTTTAAGCAGAGGGGGATTTTATTTTAGCCAAATAGTTTTATCCCCAACAATAATTTAGCAGTTTGGAGGTATCTAATGAAACTGATGCGACTTGGTATTAGTGTCATTCTATTGAGCCTGTTAGTTATTATGTTTACCGGATGTCAGCCGGAATTCGTGCCCGGGACCTATATTGATGACATGGGTAGAGAGGTAAACATAGATAAGGTGCCACAGCGGATTGTGTCTTTCGGCCCGAGTATCACCGAGACCCTTTTCGCCCTTGGCTTGGAGGAAAAGGTGGTCGGAGTCAGTGACTATTGCGACTATCCCGAAGAGGCTAAGTTGAAACCAAAAATTGGGGATGCTTTTAATCCCTCTCTGGAAAGGATTGTTGAATTAGAACCAGATTTGGTTTTAACATTGGAGCAGGAGCAACTCAATAGGGAACTTGACACCCTGGAGATTAAATATATGGTTATGGAGCCTAAGGATATTGATGGTATCCTAAGAAATATTGAATTACTGGGGAAAGTTACTGGCACCGGGGAGAGGGCTGAGCAACTCATTAGTGATATGCAGGAGGATATATCTAATGTTACCAATCGGGTGGAAAATGCTCCCAAAGTCGGGGTATTCTATATAATTGATGCCACTGACCCCAACAATCCTTGGACGGCAGGTCCCGGCTCATTTGTTGATGCTCTTATTACTATGGCTGGTGGGGAAAATATTGCTGCCCAAGCTCAGGGAGACTGGGTGCAGTTTAGCCTGGAACAAATAGTTAGCTCTGCCCCTGAGGTTATTATAATTCAGACTATGGTTGGTGGCATACCGACAATATCAGCAGAGGGGCTGGAGGAACACTCTGTCTGGCAGGAGATGGCCGCGGTGAAGGAGGGCAGAGTTTTTATTATTGATGGTGACCTGGTTAGTCGCCCTGGACCTCGTATTATTCAGGGTCTGGAGGAGATGGCAAAAGTCATCCATCCTGAGCTATTTACCACCGAAGTTCTAGAGCCGGAACTTGTCGAGCTGGGATAGATGTTATTGCCCGTCAGGTAGGAGCCAGAATTATGGTGGTGGATATGGAGGTGGTAACCGAGCTGGGGGCTAGCCCTCAATGGTTGGGGTTAGCCTAACTCAGGGAGATAATGTCTAGATTACTTTTGGTAAGGCATGGCGAGACTGAACTAAACAGTGCCGAGAGGTACTGGGGGCACAGTGACGTTAAGCTGAGTGCTCTTGGAGTAAGGCAGGTTGAGAGGTTACGTGACCGCCTGGCGACTGAGAAGATTGATGCTATTTACTCCAGTGACCTGCAGCGAGCTTGGGTAACAGCCAAGACTATTGCCTCTAGACACCAGCTGGATGTTGCCATCTGTGCTGAGCTACGTGAGATTAACTTCGGTAAGCTTGAAGGTTTGAATTTTGAGGAGAGTAGCCAGCTTTTTCCTGAGTTCGCCGCTAAGTGGAAGGCTCAGAGGAGCACCAACATAGAATTTCCCGGTGGTGAAAGCCTTGACCAGCTTCATAGCCGGGTTGGTAATTTCGTGGGCAGGCTGAAGAAACATGAGGCTGAGGAAACAGTACTCGTTGTGGCTCATGCTGGGGTTCTACGTAGCCTCATATGTCAGCTAATGGCGATAGAACTACGGTATATATACCAGATTCGCCTTGATTTGGCCTCGCTGAGTATACTGGAGACCCATCCCACGGGAGCAATACTGACCCTGCTCAATGATACTTCTCATTTGGGCGTAATGTTCAATCCCCATCATCTGACGGGATCAGAAGAATCCCAAAAAGCCTGATGCCGTTGACACTCACTGAAGCAGATGCTACCCTTCCTCTGAGAGCAGCGGATTAGGCGAAATCACTATAAATAATGGAGGAGACGCCATAAACGACTCTGTAATCAAAGTCAGAGACTTCCGAAAAGCTTATGGCGATGTCGTAGCTGTGGACGGCATCAGCTTTGAGGTGCAGCGCGGCGAAATCTTTGGTCTTCTGGGTCCCAATGGCGCGGGTAAGACCACCACGCTGGAAAGTCTTGAGGGTCTACGCGCCCCCGATGGTGGAATTTTGCAGGTAATGGGTGTCGACCCCACTCGAGAATCGCGTAAATTACGTAACCTGATCGGCGTGCAATTACAAACCTCGGGGCTCCCGGACAGCATGCGTGTCGACGAGGTGATGAGATTTTTCTGTGCCTATCATGGCGTAGCCCCGAACTATCATTTACTGGATCGTCTGGGTTTGGCGGAGAAAATGAGCGCACAATATCATACGCTTTCTAGCGGTCAAAAGCGACGTCTGGAGCTTGCCGTGGCAGTAGCTCACACCCCTCCTGTTGTGTTTCTGGATGAGCCGACGGCTGGTCTCGACGTCCCATCGCGCATCGAACTGCATAACCTGATGCGCGAACTGCAGACCGGCGGTACCACCATTATTCTAGCCACTCACGACATGGCTGAAGCGGAAAAAATGGCTGACCGCGTGGCGATTTTGCTGCGTGGTAGAATTGCCGTCACTGGCACTCCGCGTGAACTGACCGCAACTGGTGCTGGCCTGACCAAAGTTTCGGTCCTTACTGAAGGTCACAGCCTGTCTGAAACTAGTGTCACCTTCCCGGCTGTCAGCCAACAGGCGTTCAAAGATGAGTATGCTATCTACTACAGCACCGACCCCGGGCTCACAGTTTCGGCCATTATTGCCCACATCGAGGCGCAAGGCGACACGCTGATTGATTTGCGAGTGGAGCGTCCCTCCCTCGAAGAGCGTTTTCTGGAAATCACAGGCACACGAGGTGACCAATGAACGCTTTTGCCAACCACTTTTCATTTGAGTTCCGTACCGGGATTCGTGACAAGACTTTGCTCTTAATGAACTATCTCTTCCCGCTAGGCCTTTATGGCTTGTTGGGCTTCCTTATGGCCGAGCTCAACCCACTTTTTGTCGAGACTATGATCCCGGCAATGATCATCGTCGCCATCCTGTCGGGTACAGTGCTGAGCTTGCCCAACCCGCTGGTAACGGCGCGGGAAGCCGGCATCTTTCGCAGTTACAAGATCAATGGTGTACCGGCAATCTCGATCCTGACCATACCGGCGTTGACAACCATGTTGCACATGGTGGTTGTTGCGGCGATAATCACCGCCACAGCACCCCTGTTCTTCGGCGCACCACCACCTGTCAACTGGGCTGGTTTTATCCTGGTCTTCTTGCTGGCGGCCTTTGCCCATGCCGGACTTGGCATGCTGATCAGTGTAATTTCGTCCAGTTCACGTGCCGTTGTGCTATGGTCACAACTCATCTTCTTGCCATCAATGATGATAGGTGGACTGATGATACCTTACAGCATGTTGCCCGGTGCGCTCGGTAAAGTCGGACTGCTGTTACCGTCTACTCACGCTATGAATGCCTTTCAAGGGTTAGCCCAGAATCAAGTTACTGCTTTTGCCCCGCTCTGGTCGGTCCTCATCTTGTTGGCAGGCGGGATATTGTCGTTTGGACTTGCCAACTATCTCTTCTGCTGGGATAGGCTCAACACGACGCGGCGTGGGCATCCGGCATTGGCATTGCTGGCCTTATTGCCCTACGTCCTCGGTGCTGCTTTGCTATAGTGATTAAAAGAACCGGACAGACAGGTTTGGCAACCCACCAAACGTTGTACGAAACTCCTGCACCATAGGGATAGAAAGTTTAGCACTTTTGGAGGCTAATATACATCAGGTTTTTACTTCGTGGAGCGGTGGCAAAGACTGTTGCTTTGCCTGTTACCAGGCGATTGTTAGCGGTCTAAAGGTTCGTTACTTGGCAAATATGATAACCGAGGATGGCAAGCGGTCATGGACCCATGGGCTGTCGGCTGAGCTACTGGAAGCACAGTCACAGTCTGTCGGAATTCCGTTGATTCAGAGGCGGACGACAATGGCTAATTATGAGGCTGAGTTCAAGAATATACTCCTTGCCCTCAAGCCGGAGGGGATAAAGGGTGGCGTCTTTGGTAATATTGACCTTGAAGAACACCGGCAATGGACTAATAGGATATGTCAGCAGGCAGATATTATCCCCCATCTACCCTTGTGGGGACGGAGCCAGGAGGCGATATTGAAAGACTTTATAGGCTCGGGATTTGAGGCAATTGTGGTTGTGGCTAGGGCTGACCTGTTTAGCCAGGAATGGTTGGGGAGGAAGATAAACCTCGATTTTCTGTCTCATCTAGCTGAACTAAACCAGACAAGTGATATTCAGCTATGCGGTGAAGCTGGAGAGTATCATACCTTTGTTACCGATGGCCCCCTGTTTAACCAGCGAATAGAAATCTTGGAAACCGATAAAGTATTGAGAGATGGCTACTGGTTTTTAGACATTTTGAAATACGCTTTGAGGTCTAAGTGATAACCAGGGGAATCCTAGAGGGGCGAAGCCCCTCTCAAAAACCATCTTCCCCCTTCCCCTTATCAAGGGGAAGGGGATAAAGGGGATAGGGTTACCTAATAAAAACCTAAGGGAGTAAAGAGATAACAAGACTCTCGATTTTTGGGTAAATTAGGGAAAGTATGAGAGAGGCGAAGCCCCTTTTAATTAAACATCCCCCTCATGATAGGAATTATATATCTATATCATGGAGGGTCAAAGGGAGGCGAAGACTCGGCTATAAGCAATAATCAGGGGGTGTTAGAGGGGCGAAGCCCCTCTTAAAAATAATTTCCCCTTCCCCTTATCAAGGGGAAGGGGATAAAGGGGATAGGGTTACCAAAAGCACTAACTAGGGTGCCAGATTAGAGGAGTTCCTCAATTTTTGGCTGAAGAGCTCGTTCCGGTACAGCACCAATAACTGTATCCACCACCTCCCCACCCTTGAAGAACATTAGCGTGGGTATGGACATAATCCTGTATCTGGCAGCTACTCGTGGATTCTCATCTACGTTTAGTCGGCAAAACTTGACCCTGCCGTTATACTTTTCTGCCAGACTATCAACGACGGGGGCAACCATAAGGCAAGGGCGGCACCAGGGCGCCCATAAGTCAACCAGCACCGGCAGGGCTGATTTTATGACCTCGTCTTCAAAATTTTGGTCGGTAACCTCTATTACCATTAGGCTCTTCTCCTTCTAGATGCTTGCCTTTATAGTAATGCTTTGACCCTCGTGCGTCAAGGCGGTTGGTTTTCCCCAACTGTTGACCTTCTAACCGAAACTGATTAGACTACCATAGAAGACAGGAGGTTCCATGTCAGCTGGTATTATTCCTACCCGAACCGGCATTGCCAATCTGCCCCTCCACTATGGTAAGGTGCCACCATGGCTGTTTGAGTGCATGGTGAAGCTGGCGCGAGAGATTATCATTGCCATCGTGGCTGACTTCGGCGCTGAGGAGGTGCTGAGGCGGCTGTCGCATCCCTACTGGTTCCAGGCTTTCGGTTGCGTTCTGGGCTATGACTGGCACTCGAGCGGCGTTACCACCACCCTCTGTGGTGCCCTTAAGGAAGGGATAAAGGGATTAGAAAAAGACCTGGGCTTATTTATTGCCGGGGGCAAGGGCAAGACCTCACGCAAAACTCCGACTGAAATAGAGGGCTGGGGGGACTTAATTTCACTGAACCCGGCGCCGCTGGTATATGCCAGCCGGATGTCAGCCAAGGTGGATAGCTCGGCCATTCAGGACGGCTATCAGCTTTATCATCACACCTTCGTTTTCACCACCGGTGGCTTATGGGCAGTTGTTCAGCAGGGGATGAATGAAGCTACTCGCTATGCCCGCCGCTACCACTGGCTGGGGGAGAGGGTAACTGACTTTGTTAATGAGCCCCACTCCGCCATCCTGTCTGAAGCAAAGGGGCAGGCACTAAACCTGGTTGCCACTGAGTCTGAGCCAGCCCGGACTACCATCACTGACATTGCCACCGAGGAAAAGCCACCCAATGTCCTGGCTGAGCTAAAAAGGATAAAGACTTTAGACCTGCCTTCGCGCTCCTACCTGACCACCGATGACCTCCACCCTGATAGTCTGAGTCGGATTCTTTTGAGCACCTATGAGCGCCAGCCAAACGACTTTGAAGAGTTACTGGGGCTGAAGGGGGTAGGTCCCAAGACTATCCGTGCCCTGAGCCTTATCTCCGAGCTGGTCTATGGGGTTGCCCCCAGCTACCGCGACCCCGCCCGCTATAGCTTCGCCCATGGTGGCAAGGACGGCATCCCCTACCCTGTAGATAGAAAAACCTACGACCAGTCAATTGAGCTTTTGCGCCAGGCTATAAACAGGACCAAGCTGGGAGTTAGAGAAAAGAACGAGGCGATGAGTAGGCTGAGTAAGTTGGTAACACTGTAGTTAGGAGCGGAATTAGGAGGTGTAAAATGAAAAAGTCCGTTCCGCTGTTTTTACTTATAACTTTACTGGCTTTTGCGGCGAGTGGCTATGCGCCTTACCCAGCTTCGCTATCTTACTCAACAGCGAGACCAGCACAATCTGGTGCTGTTAATGAAGTTCTGGTGCACTTTCTCTCTTGTACCGATTATGATGTCCATGGCGATACGTTCACTAATAAGGAAGTATCTGGTAGTAGTAGCTGGCACACACGCATAATTAACACTCCGGATGAGACCGGGGGACCCGTTACAGATTTGCAGGTAACCCTTAATAGTGAGCTTCGATTTGACTCTATCCCCCCTCAGCATTTGACCAGAATTGGACCTCCGGTTTACGAGTGGTCTTTTGGTAGTGTCCCCGAAGCTAGCAGTGAATTATTAGCTTGGCTACCTGACGCCTGTATAGGATTTGCTTCTGCTGAGCAATCGCCATTCACTTTTACCCCGGGCTTTGATGTTTTGCGTTCTGCTGACAAGACGGTGTTCTCAGGCCCTGATATGCAGACGGTCACTATTACTATCATACCGCGAGAAAACATTGACAGGTTGGAAAATTTGAACATTTGCGTTCATGCTAAACCGGATCCAGATGGGGGGCGTTTTATTGATGCCCACATTACTTCCGTCTCGACACCATTTGACGAGCATATTGATCTTTCCCCGGATGGATATGACCTCGGGATATTCGAGATTCCACTGGAGCTAAATGTTCCTTGGGAGTGCTATTTCACACTGCAGGTAAAGCCCGAAGTCCCAAAGATTGAATACATGCCTTATGTTGCTGTCATTTGTGGGGAGCCGCATACAGAGCCTTATGCAAGCGGCACTATTAGTGGGAATTCCATCTCCTTCACCAATGATGCCGGCAGCTGGACAATAAGCGGCAAGGGAAACTATGTTTGGAGCTGGATAGCTGACCCTCCCACTGGGTATAGCATGCCTACTGGGTATGACATGGGCTTTCATCGAAGAGTAAATCGTGCCCCTTTGCTTACATCGGGAAGGGTTTCATCTCCCTTCGTCACGACACTAATACCTTGTACATTCGAGGTCATCTACACAGATGCGGACGACCATCCACCCTCGGAAGTTCGTCTCTACATCGACGATTCTCCAATAATTATGGAATATGGGGGTGGATACTATGACAAGGGTGCTACTTATCGCTGCAAGGCTCGCCTGAGCACTGGGTCCCATAACTATTATTTTGAGGCAGAAGACGGCGCAATTGCTGTGAGATTTCCTGAAGAAGGAACCCTATCGTTGGAAAGCCGTGGATTTCCAGTTTGGGGTGTTGTCGCAGTAGTAATTATATCTTTAGTTATATATTTCCTTATCAGAAGACGGAGAAGACGAGCCAAGCCATAAACATGACCAGGCTCAGTATTAGACAAAAAAGAGAGACACTGAATAGGTTAAGCAGACTGAGACAAGCATAGTTTAAATTCTGCTTGGGAATTACCACTTAAAAGTAGGGAGGCTTTTGATGAAGGCATGTCAAGGACGGATAGGTCGAGTTTTTATTATACGGCTTGAGGACGGCGATGTGGTGCCCGGGTGCATTGAGCGTTTTGCCAGGGAGAACGGAGTATCGGTGGGGCAGGTTATCTTGGTCGGTGGAGTTGGAGGTGGCGAGGTTGTTGTCGGCCCGCGGTGTTCGGAGGAAATGCCACCGCAACCGATGCTCCTGCCTGTTGATGGCGCCCACGAGGTGCTGGGGGTGGGTGTGCTTGCCCCTGATGAAGACGGGAAGCCGGTTCTGCATATCCACGCTGCCCTGGGACGGTCAGGGCAGACCATGAGCGGGTGCTTACGCCCCGGCGTCACCACCTGGCTGGTGGGGGAGGTCATCCTGTATGAAATCCTCGGCGTGAATGTGGCGCGGGTCAGGGACGAGGCGAGCGACTTCAACCTCCTGGAACCTGGGGCTGCCCAGTAAAACCCTTGAGCCAAGCCATAAGTGGGAGTAAACTGGACTTAAGAGAAAAGAACGAGGCGGCGGGTAGACTGAATAAACTGGGCAGTATATAATTAAGATTGCAGTTTGAATGCTGCTGGGGAGTTGTATATGGAACCACTATCAATTATTGCTATAAGTGCGGCTATAGGCGGAGTAGCCGGAAAGTTTGTTGATAGAGCTTGGGAACTAGGTGAGAAGTGGCTTTCCAACTATTTTAAAGACCATGCACCAAAAGCAAGGGAAGAAGCTGAACGGAACTCGTTAGACTTTGTAAATCAGTTGGCGGAAAGAGTGAAGACACTTGAGGAGCAAGGGGAACAACATAAGAAGCTTATAAAGGATTCCCTTAATCACCCTGATTTCTCTGTCCTTTTGCAAAAAGCTATTGTCTCAAGTGCACAAACGGATGATAAGCAAAAGCATGAATTGCTCGCAAGATTAGTTTCCGATAGATTAACAAAGGAGCCAGAAAGTTTATTTGCCTTATCTAGTCAGTTAGCTTGTGATGCGGTCGCAAGGTTAAATGTCAGGCAAATGAAGATTTTAGGTATATTGACAACCTTGATGTTTGTGCGCCCACACCCTTTCCCACCACCTCAAATACCTAAGGAAATATTCAGTGTTTGGTTCCAAAGATGGTTAATAGAGAGATTGCATGTCTACCAAGACCTCACTGTTACTAGTATGGATTTTCTTCACTTAGAATCATTATCCTGTGTTAAATGGGATCCCATCGTTTCCCGTGATCTTAATAAAGTGCTTACTCTTCCCGAAGGGAGCGACATTACCTTCGACTACAAAGCCTTTTCTGCTACTGAGGTGGGGAAGAAAGTTGAGGAACTATGGAAATCGGGCTTAAAACACGCTCTTCCTACAACCATAGGCCAAGTAATTGGCATTTATGCCTCAGATATGCTAACTAACAATACCACCTCATTTAACGGGTGGGGTGAATAACCTGACCTCACAAAACGGCTTTTAGGAGGTCTTATTGCTTATTCGCTTTCTTGTTTTCCACAGATAGCCCCCAGCCACCCCACCCAGGGTTACTGCTATACCTATAGTTATCTTGGCAAAGAGCATAGCCGCATCATACCAGAAGCCCTCGGGGAAGAGCATTATCAGGTAGTCTCGGGTCGGGTCAAGCATCCATAGCTCGTTGGTGAAGGCGAACAAGTGAAATTGGGTAAATAGTTGTCCGAAATCCAGGACTGTTGCCCCTATGCCTAGAGCCAGCATCATACCTAAGGCAATGCTACTGCCGCCAACCACCCCCCACGCCAGCCGCCGCCAGTACCTTTTTCTTCGCCACAAGAGGCTAATACCGGCATAAGCCCCGACATAAATCGCCGTCCCCAGCAAAAGGCGGTAGTTGAGCCGAATCAGTCCCTTAACATCCTTGAGGTGGGCTACCTCCCGCTGATTAAACAACTCAAATGGCCTGCCATCCCTGATTACGGTTAAGCTGATATACTCCTCATCCGAGTTAAAATAGCTAATTAGCCCGGTGGCTGCCTTGTCCAGCTCGGCTTCAGCCAGGCTGGTAGTCTGGCTGACGTTGTATTTCTGGAAGCCGTTTTTATACAGCCACAGACTATTGAACTCAAAGGCAATGGTAGCCGTCACCAGCAGGATGGACAGGCAGACCATGAATAGCACTTTACCGACAATACCAAGAGCTCTCAATCTTATCTCCAAATCAATAGTATCTAGATTTTACACTGCCAGGGCTAAAAAGCATAGTGGTTTTTAGTAACCCTATCCCCTGTATCCCCTTCCCCTTGATAAGGGGAAGGGGAATCAATTATATAAGGGAGGCTTCGCCTCCCTTTAACTCTCCTTAGAATACTTACCCCTTCATGAAGAATGGGGTGAAGAAATGGGGGCTTCGCCCCTCTAGGACCCCCCTGATTATTGCTTATAGCCGGGGCTTTGCCCCTCTAACTCCCCTTCCACATAATCAGGAAATTATAGATGGCATATTCGGGGTAGGTTGAAGGGGTGTTAGCCCCTTCATAAAATAATTATTCCCCCTTCCCTTACAAGGGAAGGGGGTTAGGGGGATGGGTTGCCAAGGAGTTTAAATAAATTTTTGCTTAGCTTCTACACGGTTACGGCTTAAAAAGCATACCCCAAAGACTATCCCTGTGCTATAATTAAGCCAGCGCCGGGTATAGAAGTTGTTATGTTCACTCATCTCCATGTTCATACTGAGTATAGCTTGCTTGATGGTATGTGTCGTATCCCCCGACTGGTGGCACGAGCCAAAGAGCTGGGAATGGATAGCCTGGCTATAACTGACCATGGTGTTATGTATGGTGCCATTGAGTTTTACCTGGCAGCCATAGAGGCGGGTATAAAGCCCATTATCGGCTGCGAGGTTTATCTAGCCCCAAACAGCCGCTTTAGCCGTGATGTCAGCGATAAAAATAAATACCACCTTATTCTACTAGCCAAAAACCAGACTGGGTACCGCAACTTAATCCAGCTCGTCACCAAAGCCCACCTTGAGGGCTTCTACTACAAGCCAAGGGTAGATAAAGAACTCCTTGAGCAACACCATCAAGGTCTTATTGCCCTCTCTGCCTGTCCTAGTGGCGAGGTCCCTCGTCTTGTTCTGGAAGGACGTTTTCAGGAGGCAAAACAGGCTGCCTTGTGGTATCAGCAAACGTTTGGTGATTTCTACCTGGAAATACAGCGACATCCCATTCCTGAGCTGGAGCAAATAAACCAGGTTCTCATTCCTATGGGCAGTGAGTTGGGTATTCCACTGGTAGCCACTAATGATGTCCACTATGTCAATCAGGAGGATGCCTCAACCCACGACCTATTGCTGTGTATCGGGACCAACTCTTCTATCTATGATAAGAAGCGGCTGAAGATGGCAGGCAATTTCTTCTACCTCAAGAGTCCACAGGAGATGGCGGAGCTTTACCAGGACATTCCTCAGGCGCTGGAGAATACCGAGCGCATTGCGGAAAAGTGTAACCTGAAGCTTGAGTTTTGTCGCCTTTACCTCCCTGAGATAGAGCTGCCCGAGGGGAAAACTGCTGACCAGTTTCTAGCTGACCTCTGTTACCAGGGTCTGCCTCAATACTACCCCCAGCCCACCCCGGAGATAAAGCAGCGACTTGACTATGAGTTGGAGGTAGTAGAGAAGACCCAATTTGCCAACTACTTCCTTGTCGTTTGGGACATCATCTCCTTTGCCAAGAAGCACAATATCCTGTTTGGGGTTAGAGGTAGTGCCGCTGCCAGTATTATCCTTCACTGTCTGGGTATCACCGGTGTTGACCCTATTGACCATAAGCTGGTCTTCGAGCGCTTTCTCAACCTGGAGCGCCAGGAGATGCCAGATATAGATTTAGATTTTGAGGACGAGCGCCGTGATGAGGTTATTGCCTATGTATCACAGAAATATGGGCAAGACCACGTGGCTCAGATTATCACCTTCGGCACACTGGGGGCTAGAGCTGCCCTCAGGGACGTGGGGCGGGCTTTAGGTATGGCCTATAGTGATGTTGACCGTGTGGCTAGACTCGTCCCCTTTGCCCCGGGCATGACCCTAACCAGAGCCCTGGACGAGAACACTGAGCTGAGAAATATCTACAGCGAGGATGCTATAGTTCGCAATCTGATTGATTCAGCCAGGAAAGTAGAGGGCATTGCTCGCCATGCCAGCACCCATGCCGCCGGTGTCGTTATATCTAAGGAGCCCCTGACTAGGTACGTCCCGCTACAAAGGGTAAGCAAGGGTAATGGTCAGGAATCGGTTATGACCCACTTCACTATGGAAGATATTGCCCGGATTGGACTACTCAAGATGGACTTTCTGGGTCTGGCTAACCTTACTATCCTGGGCAGGGCAAAGGAGATTATTTACCACCACCGTGGCATTGATATTGACCTGGGCAATATCCCGATGGATGATGCCAGGACCTTTGACTTGCTGTCCTCGGGGGAAACTGCCGGCGTATTTCAGTTGGAGGGCGCTGGCATGCGCCGCTACATTAAGGAGCTCAAACCAACCATCTTCAGCGATATCGCCGCCATGATAGCCCTGTATCGCCCTGGACCTATGGAGCACATCCCTACCTTCATCAAAGCCAAGCACGGTATTGAGCCTATCCGCTATCCCCATCCTGCCCTGTCCAGCATCCTGGAAGAAACCTATGGGGTGATTGTATATCAAGAGCAGGTGCTGTTTCTTGTTCAGACCCTAGCTGGCTATAGCCTGGGGCAGGCTGACATCTTCCGCAAGGCAATGGGCAAGAAAATCCCCGAGGTTATGAAGAAAGAAAGGCGTAGCTTTATTAGTGGGGCTAAGAAAAATGGGTTCTCGGTTGAGGTAGCCGGTGAGGTCTTTGCCCTTATTGAGCCCTTTGCCGGCTATGCCTTTAATAAGGCTCACTCGGTTAGCTATGCCCTTATCGCCTATCAAACCGCCTATCTTAAGGCGAACTACCCGGCAGAATATATTACCGCTTTCCTGATTACCAATGCTGGCCAGTTGGAGAAGGTAGCCAGTGCTGTTGCCGAGTGCCGTCGTCTGGACATCCCGGTGCTACCGCCTGATATCAACCGTAGCCAGGCTAGCTTTTCTATAGAAGGGGATAGCCAGGGCAGTACCCCTGCCATCCGCTTCGGGCTAACCGTTATCAAGAATGTGGGGCTGGGGGCTATAGAGCCTATCATTGCCGAGCGCAATAAGGGGGATGAGTTCAAGTCTATTGAGGACCTGTGCCGACGTTGTGACCTGCGTGGTGTGAACAAGCGGGTGATGGAAAGCCTGATTAAGGTTGGAGCCCTGGATTGCCTGGGCAGCCGTGGTGCTTTACTCCAAAATATTGACCGTATCCTGTCTCTGGCGCAACGGGAGCAGTATCTTCGGCAGACGGGGCAATCTACCATGTTTGACCTGTGGGGCGAGGCGATGCCGGTGCCCCTGCCCAGCCTTGAGCTACCAGATGCTGATGTCTCAACCAAGGAGAAATTAGCCTGGGAGAAGGCACTGATAGGGGTTTACCTCTCTGAGCACCCCTTTAGCTCGTTTGCGGCTAAGATGGCTTCATCAAATACTACCCTGTGCGGTCAAATTGATGCCGAGCTGGTGGGACAGACGGTGGTGGTTGCCGGGATGGTCGCCTCGGTTCGTTACCTATTTACCCGAGAACGAGCCCCCTTTGCCAGCGCCATTCTGGAAGACCTTGACGGCAGAATTGAGATTATGGTCTGGCCCAGGGTCTATGCCAATACTAGAGACCTGTGGCAGGAAGGGAATATACTGCTGGTTGAAGGCAAGGTTAGACTAAGGGATGACCGGGTTCAGCTAAACTGCGATATTGTACGCCGCTACCAGCCTGAAGCCACCCCGGCTGAAGAGACGGCGGCGGTTAAACCTGGTGAGGCGCCGGTAGTGGCTGAAGAGGCACCGGTCAAAAGTCGCCGGCTGATAGTAACTATCACCCAGAGCGGTGATGAGGCTAGTGATATAGCCTATCTCTATAAGTTAATTGATACCCTTAAGGGCTTCCCCGGGCAGGATGAGGTAAACCTGAAGGTAGTCAGTGAGGGAAAGGTTATTAAGCTCAAGCTATCCAATATGTATGCCCGTTATTGTCCTGAGCTTCATCAGCGGCTGGTAGAGCTGGTGGGGGAGGAGGGGATAGGGCTGGAGCCCAATGCCTAAATCAGTCATACTACCTGGACCTTAACCCTCTGTCCCCGAATTACAATCGCTCGCTGTCATCATAATTAGCCTTATCTTCCAATGTAACAAAGTTAAGAAGGAGATTATTTATTAACCTCACCCTCTTCAGGTTTTTATTTGAAAACCCTATCCCCTTTCCCTTGATAAGGGGAAGGGGAAGTATTTTTTAAGAGGGGCTTCGCCCCTCTAACTCCCCTTGATTATTGCTTATAGCAGGGGCGAATACGGGGTAACAGGGAAGCCCGAAGGGGCGTTAGCCCCTTCGGAAACTATATTTCCCCCTTCCCTTAATAAGGGAAGGGGGTCAGGGGGATAGGTTACCAATAATTATAATCTTATAATTACAATAAGAATGTAGAAACCTTTATTCCTTAGTGCTAGAATAGGGGGAAAAAGATAATTTCTACACTAACGAGGAAAATCTAAAATGCCTTCAGCGAATCCAACCGAAGGACATAGAAAAAGACTGAGGGAAAAGTTCATTAAATCGGGTCTGGCTGGCTTTCACGACTATGAAATTATTGAACTGCTCCTAACCTTGGGCTCACCCCGAAAGGATTGTAAACAGCAGGCAAAAGAGGCTATCAAAAGATTCAAAACCCTGAGGGGTGTCCTGGAAGCTACCCCCGAAGAGCTACAGCAGATTAGTGGCATTGGTCCTCATTCCGCCTTTGGTATTAAGCTGGCGCAGGAAGTAGCCAGGGAGTTTCTTAAAGAGAAGATTATTGATAAGCCCATTTATAAATCCTCTCAGGAGATTTTTGATTATCTCTATCACTCAATGCGAGACCTCAAGCAGGAAATATTCAAGGTCATTTATCTAAATAGTCAAAACCAGATTATTGAAATAGTCGACCTCTTTGAGGGCACGGTAACTAGCAGCTCTGTCTCCCCTCGCAAGGTTATAGAGAGTGCCATTAAACATAATGCCGCCTCCCTGATTTTTGTCCATAACCACCCTTCAGGCAACCCTGAGCCCAGCGAGAGTGATAAGGACATAACCAGAAATTTAGTCTATGCCGGATGTGTTACCCAGATTAGGGTCTTAGACCATATCATAATTGGTGAGAATAGATACTTTAGTTTCGCTGACCAGGGAATAATTGAGAAATACGAAGATAATTTCCTAAACCTGAGAATAAGAGGCGTATTTGATAGTAAGCCGCTTTTCAAAAGTTAAGTAAAAGTTTCTACCCACTTTATCCGGTGCCAGCTGGGGCTTCCAGCCGAAGCAGGCACCTTTTTAGTTCCACTCCGCCGCTGAAGCCGCCGAGCTTGCCATCAATGGTTAATACCCGGTGGCAGGGGATAATAATAGGTAGCGGGTTTCTGGCTAGAGCCTGTCCTACCGCCCGCGCTGTCTCCGGTTGCTTAATTTGCTCGGCCACCCAGGTGTAGCTCCTGGTCTCGCCATAGGGGATAAGCCTGGTTATCTCCCATACCTTACGCTGAAAGGGGGTAGCTGCTGACAGGTCAAGCTCGTCAGGAAAGGTTATCTTGCCACCGCTGAGGTAAGTCTTAAGGCGTTCCATTAAGCCATCAAACAGATTCTGCGACCAGACGGCATTGTTTACCCGGTTACCTAATAGCCGGCGGGCTTCCTGGGCTGAAGGCTGGGGTAGGGTAGTTCGTACTAGCCCTCGGGCTGGGGTAGGGTAGTTCGTACTAGCCCTCGGGCTGAACCCAGTATTCCCACCCAACCCATATTGGTATTAAAGATGGTGTATTTTAGCTCTCCTGTCATTTACTATCTTGAGGGTAAACCACGCTTATTGCCTAGCCCAACTCAGGTTCAATGAGCCCGTAGTTACCGTCTTTTCGGCGATATAGCAGGTTAAGTCCTTTACTATCGGCGTTAAAGAAGAGGAAGAAATCGTGACCTAAAAGCTCCATCTGGTCTATGGCTTCAGCCACCGACATCGGCTTAACCGTAAACTGCTTCACCTTAACCACCTTCCCAAGAGGTTGTTTCTCCGCTTCCTCACTGAGTTCAGCTCGGGCAAGTGAGCCACCCCTTCTTTTGTCATGCAGCTTTCCCTTGTAGTGCTCTACTTGCCGAGTTATAACTGCGGCTACCTTATCAATAGCGGTGAACAGGTCTGCCCCCCTCCCCTGGCTACGAAGCAAGGTGCCGTTGCTGTCTACGGTTACCCGCACTACAAAGTGCTGCTGAGGAGATTTTGTTTTTTCTTCGGATATTTCTACCTTGGTTTCTATAATATTAGGCAGGTGGCGGCTAAGCTTGCCCAGCTTACGTTCAATGTAGTGGCGCACCGCTGGCGATAGCTCTATATTTTTACTCGTTATTTGTAGCTCCATCGGTTATGCTCCTGATAGTAATTCTTTTAAATCTCTCTAGCCAGCACTAATCCCCACACCGAAGTAACCCCAGCGGCTTTTAGCGCGGCTGCACCGGCATCAAGGGTAGCCCCGGAAGTGGCGACATCATCTATAAGCAATACCTGCTTATCCTGTAGCCGGTGATCACGACAGACAAAAGCCCCGGCTACATTGCGCCTCCGTTCTTCCACAGTTGAACTTCTGGCCTGGGGAGGTGCGTGACGCTGTCGGATGAGGCAGTCATCCACTACCGGTAGGTTGGTGAGCTTGCCTAGCTCCTTAGCCAGCAGGCTGGATTGATTATAGCCGCGTTCTCTTAATCGTTTCTGGTGTAGTGGCACCGGCACCAGAACCTCTCCCGGTACAGGGTTAATGCTGAGATAATCATTTAGCAATTTAGCCAGGGGCTCAGCCAGGGCTCTGAGGTTTCTATATTTTAGTTGATGAATAGCCTGGCGCATTACCCCATCAAACCGAAATGGGGAACGGATACCGTCTATCTGTGCCTGCCAGCTAACACAGGTAGGGTAAAGTGTGCCGCTGGGCCGGGGTTTACCACACCTGGGGCAGAGTGGGGGCATAACTCGAGGTAGCGACCGGCGGCAAGAAGGGCAAATAAACTCGCCTTCCTTGCCACAGCCGACACACCATCGCGGAAACAGAAAATCAACTATTCTCCCCTTGAGTTTAGCTACTTGAGGGAGCACAGTCACCACCTGTGGTCTAAAGTTCAAGATTGCTACTTACTATTTTAGCGGGAGCGGGTACTGTGGAGCGTCCCGCTCATAATGGGTTCATTAATATAGACATCGCCATTCCTGATTTTCAGGTTGAATCCACAATCAGGATTGGTGCAAACCCAGGCTTTGTAATGAATGGCTGCCCCTTGACTACCAAAATCAGATAAGGGCACCAGGTCTCCACTCTTGCACTTCTGGCATTTGGGGAAATTAAATTGTTCCATTGAGGTCCACCTCCCGACCAAATTTGAATTGTCAATAGTATACACTAGGCAGTGGTTGCTGACAAGGGCTTCTTTAGCTCGACTGAGCCAATCCGACTATAAATAGTACCTTCCCTGGTTAGCTGGCTCCTCATTAGGCTGATGGCATCTACCTCAATGGTACAAGCTGTATCAAATTTGGCGTTAGCTATAAGCTGCCCAAATCTTTGCCGCTCATCTAATGATGCCTGGTCACGAAGACGAGCCA
>JAUWIC010000075.1 GCA_030605575.1 Dehalococcoidia bacterium | reverse complement strand
CGAGCGCCGTCGGGCGACCAGGCAGGCATCGTCTCCCAGCCTGGGTTATTAGTCAGGCGGGTCTGGTTGGAGCCATCGGTATCCATCACGTATATTTCATAGTTCCCGTCGCGGCTGGAGACGAACGCGATTCTGTTGCCAGCCGGTTGCGACTGGCCTGCGCAGGCTGATACCACTGGCAACAAGGCTAGCGTAGCTACGACGCATACAATAACAGTTTTTCTCATTTTCTGAGACCTCCTTTTATCTCCCAGCCTTAGCGATTACCACTTGAATGAAAAAGGGCACCAACCACCGCCATACTAAATAGCTGACCCGGTCCCTGCTTTCACCCCCTCAACTCCTACAGCGATAGGTGATTTTAAGATTGTTTCACATGTTGGCACCTGAGTCAACTCGTTTTTCGGGACTAAGTTGATGCCCTGGAATAGACGTGAACTTCTTGCCGGTGTCGGCAACAAATAGCCAGAATGTGTTATATTACAGCGAAAACTTCCCATCGCTGCTGGTCGTTTCTGGTTAATGAACGAGCGGTAATATGTCGTATAGAGCTGATATTACTATCGTTGGCGCTGGTGTAATCGGGTTGGCTATAGCCTCTCAGGTGACGAGGGAAGGTAGAGAGGTTTACCTGCTGGAAAAAAACGAAAGCTTTGGGCAAGAACAAAGCACTCGCAACAGTCAGGTTATTCATGCCGGCATTTACTATGAAAGGGATTCGTTAAAGGCAAAGACGTGTCGGGAAAGCAATCGCCTTCTTTACCAAATTTGTGAGCAGAACGGGATAGCTTACAGGAAGTGCGGGAAAATAATTGTCGCCACTAACGAGGTGGAAGCCCGGGCGCTGGAAAAGCTATATGTCAGGGGCAAGGATAGTGGCGTCCCACTGAAAATGCTCTCTCGCCGGGAAATGGGTCAGCTTGAGCCAAATCTAAGGGGGACGGCTGCTTTCCTTTCCCCCACTACCGGTATTGTCGACTCATACGCCCTAATGTGTTATTTCCTGGGGAAGGCCAGGGGCAACGGGGCGCAGGTAGCTTATAAGACGGAAGTCATCGGTATAGAAGGAGTAACAGGTGGCTATAAAGTTAGGGTGAAGGACCCTGGCGGTGATTTCTCCTTTATGACCAGAGTGCTGATAAATTGTGCTGGCCTTTATAGTGACCGGGTGGCTGAGATGGCTGGGATAGATATCAATAAAGCCAACTATAAGCAACATTGGTACAAGGGGGAATATTATAGCGTAAGTGGTGGCAAGAATAAGCTAATCAACCGGCTGATATACGCCGTGCCTATGGGTATCGGTGTCGGCGTGCATGTTTGCTTTGACATTGATTGGAGACTGCGTCTTGGTCCTCTTTCGTATTATGTTGATGAAATAAGTTATAAGATCGATGATTCGAGAAAACAGGCTCTGTTAGCATCAAGTATAGTCAAAGTTTTACCATTTATAGAACCCTCTGATTTAGACCCCGAGACGTCAGGCATAATGGCAATGCTTCAGGGGGAGGGGGAGGGTTTCCGGGACTTCGTAATAAAGCATGAGTATGACCGAGGTCTACCTGGCTTCATTAGCCTGGTTGGTATAGACTCCCCAGGCTTAACTTCCTCTCCAGCAATAGCTAGATATGTTAGTCATCTGGTAAATGAGATATTGTAGAGTGGCGTTTAGTTACAACAGAAACTTTTTAATCGCTGCGGCGACACCACCACGCTCAATGTCTAGGGTTATATAATCGGCGGCTGTCTTGATCTCGGCGGGGGCATTGCCCATAGCAATACCTAGACCAGCCAGGGAAAGGAGGGGGATGTCATTAGTCCCGTCGCCTATGGCTATAACCTCAGTCAAAGGTATCCCCAGATGTGAAGCTAATGCTTTTAGGGCTTTCCCTTTAGACACCCCGGGAGCAACTACATTGATAAAATCAACGCTAGGATAAGCTGGTGTTCTTACCCAGGAAAAGTGGAAGCTAGACTTGAACCGAAGATAGAAATTTGTCACCTTATCTACTTCTTGGGGGGAGGTGGCTACCAGTCCTAATTTAATGATTCTTTCCTGCTTCCATATCCATGAATTGTTAAAATCTACAAAGATAGGCTTGAGGTCGAAGAAGTCGCGGTGAACCTTAGACGACCATGTTTCTCGCTCGACAAAATAGTGGGTCGTGGAGTACAGGTCAATGTTTATGTCATTTAGATGAGCAAATTCAACCGCTTGCTTCACTACCGCCTTACTAAGTGGTTGAACATAGACTTCTTCATTGTTAACGGGATTGCTGACTAAAGCGCCCTCAAAGAATGTATGATAGCTATCTAATGCCAATTGGTTAATAAGGCTCAAGCAGGCTTGAGCGGCTCGCCCGGTAGATAAAGAAACCTTTATCCCCGAGTCACAAGCTTGGGCCAATGCTTCCCTATCCTTGGGTAAGATGTTTCCGTCCTTACCTACTAGCGTGCCGTCGATATCTACTACTAAAAGCTTATAAGAGTGATTTATCAATCCTATCTCCTTAAAGCCAAGATAGACTTCAGCCTAGCTCTTGTTGCTGCCGGTATACTAGGATACGCTGCCCGACATAATAGCCGGCAGCTACTACTATACCACCAATGTACTCTCGCTACCAAGTGACGGGACCAGTTAATAGACGTGAAGGTTTACAACCCCTATAGTGGTTGCTATAATACCGCTGGCTGACAAAGCCCGATAAGATTTAATGTAGAAGGAGGTCGAGTTGAAAAAGGCTGACGTAGTCATCATTGGCGGGAGCGCCGCCGGACCAGTGGCTGGAATAAGTTGCCGCCGGCGATATCCAGAAAAGGGTGTAGTTCTAATCCGCAAGGAGGAGCAGGTATTGGTCCCATGTGGCATACCTTATATTTTTGGCACCGTAGGCACTCCGGAAAAGAATCTGATTCCCGATGCCCTGCTGGATAAGAATGGTATTGAGCTGGTTAAGGGTGAGGCAGTAGATATAGACAGGGAGAAAAAAAGTGTTTCTCTAGCTGGTGGAGATGCGGTCAGCTATGAAAAGCTCATTCTGGCTACAGGTTCTTTGCCCGTAGTTTTGCCCATTCCTGGTTTAGACAAGGAGAATGCCTTTACGGTAGAGAAAGATGTTGCCTATCTGAGGCATGTGTTAGATGTGATTAATGGGGCTAGGGACATTGTGGTAATCGGGGGCGGTTTTATTGGAGTCGAGTTCGCTGACGAGTGCAAGAAAAACCGCAACTGTAATGTAACCATCGTTGAGATACTTCCCCATTGCTTACAACTAGCCCTTGATGAGGAGTTCTGCGCTGAGGCTGAGAATGTGCTCACCGAAAGGGGCATTAAACTACTGGTTAATAAAAGGGTAGAAGCCGTCCTTGGTGATAACAAGGTTAGCGGGGTTAGGTTATCAGGTGGCGAAGAGCTAAAGGCTGATGTGGTTATCGTTGGCGTGGGGGCGACACCGAATACTGAATTGGCTAAAAAAGCTGGGTTCCAAATAGGACCAACCAGGGCAATTCAGGTTGACCGATATATGCAAACCATTACTGATGCTGATGTATTCGCCTGCGGCGACTGCGCCGAAAAGTTTTCCTTCTTTAGCGGCAGGGTAAGCCGCCTTATGCTGGCATCTATTGCCTGTACTGAGGCCAGAATAGCCGGTGTCAATCTCTTTAATAAACGCTATGCTACCCCCGGAGCAATAGGTGTCTTCTCGACAGTAATCGGCGAGCGAGCCTTTGGCTGTGCTGGCTTAACCGAGGTAATGGCCAAGCGAGAGGGCTTTGATGTGGTAATAGGTGAGTCAACAGCCGCCGATAGGCATCCCGGCAGCATACCGGGAGCAGCCGCGACCAAAGTAAAGCTTGTGTTCTCCCGGGATGATGGTCTACTTCTCGGCGGTGGAGTCTCAGGAGGTACAGGCGTAGGTGAACTGGTAAATGTTATTAGTGCCTGTATTCAGAGTCATATGACCGCTTACGATATTGTCCTATTTCAGATGGGAACCCAACCTTGCTTAACAGCATCACCGATTGCCTATCAACTGGTAAATGCGGCCGAGCTTGCTGTCAAAGCTATGAGGTAGGTTAGGGTAACTCTCTTTTAAGCCGCAGAGGGACTACTAGATGGAGCCTGATGTCAAGCAACAACTAGATAATATATTATCGCAATATAAGGGTGAGAGTGGCGAACTTATCTCTATCCTTCAGGAAGCGCAAGAGAGGTTTGGTTATCTGCCTAGAGAGGTGATGCAGGGAATCGCCAAATTTCTGCGCTTACCCGAGAGCACTGTTTATGGAGTGAGCACCTTCTATGCCCAGTTTAGGCTCACCCGCAGCGGTAAGAGGATGGTCAAGGTATGCCGGGGGACTTCCTGCCATGTACGAGGAGGGGCGCGCATCCTCCGTGAGGTGGAGAAGCACCTGGGCATTAAGCCGGGAGAGACCACTGATGACTTTGAGTATAGTTTAGAAACGGTGGCTTGTTTTGGTTCATGTGCCTTATCCCCGGTAGTGGTGATTAACAAAACCGTCTACGGTCGAATGACGACGGCTAAAGTGAGACAGATTTTGGCTGATACTAAGTAGCCTCTGTGATAAGGTGCCATAGTGACCTTTGACGAGTTAAGAAATCAGGCAATATCAGAATGGGACGCCCTGGAGCACAGTGATAAACCCCGTATTTATATTGGGACTGCTACCTGTGGTCGGGCGTCCGGTGCCCTTACTGTGCTTGAGGCTATTAAGTCGGAACTAGCCAAGCATAGTATTGAGGCTATTATCATCCAGGTTGGCTGTATCGGGCTTTGCTACGCTGAGCCTTTAGTGGATATCGCTAAGCCGAATCGTCCTCGTATCAGTTATGGTAATGTTACCCCGGAAATTGTTCCTCAGCTGGTAGAGGATTATATTGTCAATGATAACCCTCGCCCTGACCTGGCTCTAGGCACCCTTGGTGATGGCAGTGTTGATGGCATCCCCAGGCTTTTTGAACTACCCATGCTTAAACCTCAGGTGCGAATAGCACTGCGCAATTGCGGGCTCATTGACCCTGAAGATATAAGGCAATACCTGGCTAACGGTGGTTACAGGGGTTTGGCTAAGGCATTGAAGATGAGCCCTGAAGATGTGATTGAAGAGGTAAAGAAATCAGGCTTGCGAGGGCGGGGAGGGGCTGGCTTTGCTACCGGTCGGAAGTGGGAATTTTGCCGACGGGCGCCGGGTGGAGAGAAATACCTTATCTGCAATGCCGATGAAGGTGACCCGGGTGCCTTTATGGACAGGGCACTATTGGAGGGTGACCCTTATACCGTGTTAGAAGGCATGGTTATTGGCGCCTATGCCATCGGAGCGACTCAAGGCTATATCTATTGCCGGGCAGAGTATCCGCTAGCTGTTGAGCGGCTTGAGATTGCCTTAAAGCAAATGAAAGAATATGGCTTGCTGGGGGATAACATACTTGGCTCCGGCTTTAGTTTTCGGATGAAGATAATGCAGGGTGCTGGCGCCTTCGTTTGTGGTGAGACCAGTGCCATGGTGGCTTCGCTGGAGGGTAAACGAGGTCAACCTCGTTCCAAGTATGTTCATCTGGCTGAGCATGGCTTATGGGATAAGCCGACCCTGATTAATAATGTGGAGACCTGGGGTAATGTCCCGGTGATATTGCATGAGGGGGCTGAGTGGTATTCCAGTTTGGGCACCGAGACAAGTAAGGGGACTAAGACCTTTGCCCTGGCTGGTAAGATAGCCAGAACGGGACTAATAGAGGTGCCAATGGGAATCCCGTTGCGGGACATTATCTATGAGATTGGTGGCGGAATTGCTAGGGGTAAGCGGTTTAAAGCAGTGCAAACCGGGGGACCATCGGGCGGTTGCCTACCAGCCAGTATGCTTGACCTGCCGGTAGATTATGAGTCCTTGACTCAGGCTGGTTCCATAATGGGTTCGGGGGCAATGGTAGTTGCTGATGAAGATACCTGCATGGTTGACCTAGCCAGGTTCTTTCTTGCCTTTACTCAGGCTGAGTCCTGTGGCAAGTGCGTTCCCTGCCGTCTGGGCACAAAGCAGATGCTGGATATCCTGGAGGATATCACCAATGGTAAAGGTAAGCTTGAAGACATTGACTTGCTTATCGACCTGTCTGAGGTAATTAAAAGTGGCTCACTCTGCGGCTTAGGACAGACAGCACCTAACCCGGTGCTGACTACTATTCGCTACTTCCGGGATGAGTATGAGGAACATATTAAGAAACACTACTGCCGAGCCGCAGTGTGCAAAGGGTTGGTCACTGCACCATGTAGCCACCTTTGCCCTGCCGGTATAGATGTGCCTCGCCATATTCGTTTTATCGCTGAGGGCAGGTTTGGTGAGGCAGTAGCTGTAATCAGAGAGAAGATACCCTTCCCCTTAGTTTGTGGCTATGTTTGCCTTCATTTCTGTGAGACCAGGTGTCGGCGGGGTGAGCTTGATGAGACTATTGGTATTCGGGTGCTCCATCGGGTGGCTGTTGAGCATGATACCGGGTTATGGAAACAGAACTCTAAGGTTGCTCCGGCGACCAGTAAGCGGGTGGCCATTATCGGCTCGGGGCCAGCGGGACTGACAGCCGCCTATTACCTGGCTAAACTGGGGCACTCGGTGGCTATTTTTGAAGCGTTACCTGAGCCAGGGGGTATGATGCGAATTGGTATCCCTGACTACCGACTGCCCAAGGACGTACTCAAGGCTGAGATTGAAGAGATAAAAAGCGTGGGGGTTGATATCAGGACAAATATAAGGGTGGACTCACTA
Organism: Dehalococcoidia bacterium; assembly: GCA_030605575.1. GTDB lineage: Bacteria > Chloroflexota > Dehalococcoidia > Dehalococcoidales > E44-bin46 > E44-bin46. Next base: position 3,319 of record JAUWIC010000075.1, on the reverse strand, counting down.
GATGAGCTCCTGGAGCAAGGCTATAATGCTATTCTGGTAGCTGTTGGTACTCACCGGGGTCAGAAGCTGCCTATTCCCGGTGCCGACCTTGATGGGGTGTTAATTAATATACCCTTTCTACGGGATGTGAATCTGGGTAAAGAGGTCAAGGTGGGGAGAAGGGTGGTGGTGCTGGGGGGTGGCAATGTTGCTTTCGATTGCGCCCGTGTTGCCCGCCGCTTGGGTGCCAGTGAAGTCCATATTGCCTGTCTGGAGTCCAGGGATGATATGCCGGCTGTCTCTGATGAGATTGAGCAGGGGGAGGAAGAGGGTATTGTTATCCACCCCTCCCGTACTTTTACTAGGATTGTGAGTGACGACGGGCATATTAGTGGCGTTGAATGCCTTGATGTGCGGTCATTTGAGTTTGACCAGGAGGGAAGGGTCCATATTGATGCTATTGAAGGTTCAGAGCATATTCTGCCGGCAGATACTGTCATCTTTGCCATCGGTCAGCATCCCGAGATTCCTGCCCAGTTCGGCTTAACTACGGGTCGAGGGAATACTATTCAAGTTGACCCTGATACCCTGGCCACCACGAGGGAAGGTGTTTTTGCCGCTGGTGATGCCGTGATTGGCACTGCCTCCGTCATTGAGGCTATTGCTACCGGCAGGCAGGTGGCAATCTCTATAGACAAATACCTGGGTGGCAAGGGAATAATTGATGAAATTCTGGCACCACCGGAAGGCGAAATTGCCCTTGTTGAGGAAGCTGAGGAGGAGAAACGACGACCACCAATACCTACCCTCCCCCTTGAGCAGCGACTTAGTAGCTTTGCCAATGTGGAACTGGGACTGAGTGAAGAGGCAGCAATTGAAGAGGCGAAGCGGTGCCTGAGGTGTGACCTCGAGGAGAAGGAGTAATAGGGAGTTTGTCTTGGATAAAATCAAATTAACTATTAATGGTCAGGTGGTTGAGGCGAGGAAGGGAATGATGGTGCTGGAGGCAGCCGAGGCGGCGGGTATTTATATTCCCACCCTGTGTTCTGACCCTGACCTGGAACCGTATGCCGCCTGTCGCCTGTGCGTTGTTGAAATTGAGGGGCGGCGTGGTTTAGTCACCGCCTGCACTATGCCAGCGGCTGATGGGATGGTAGTCCACACCGAGACACCGGCCGTCAACAAGGTGCGCCAGACTACTGTAGAGTTGCTTATCGCTGACCACCCCAGTGATTGTCTCACCTGTCCCAAAAATCAGCAATGCGATTTGCAGAAGGTGGCTGCCTACCTCGGCATTACCCAGCAGCGCTTCCGCAAGACAACCAGGTTGTTGCCTGTTGATACCAGCAACCCCTTCTTCGACCGTGACCCTAATTATTGCATTCTTTGCGGGAAATGTGTGCGTATATGTGATGAGGTCCTGGGGGTGGGGGCTATTACCGTAGCCTTCCGTGGCTATGCCAGTAAGGTGTCTACCTTTAGTGACGGGCTTTTGCTGGACTCAAATTGTGTCTCCTGCGGGGAGTGCGTTGCCCATTGTCCGGTTGGTGCCCTGGCGGTTAAAGATGCCAAGCCACCGACCCGGGAAGTAACCACTATCTGCCCCTACTGTGGCGTTGGCTGTGGGATTTATTTGGGCATTCGTAATGAGCGGGTGATAAGTGTTCATGGCAATATAGAAGGCGTCAACAAAGGCAGCCTTTGTGTTAAAGGTCGCTTTGGCATTACTGAATTCATTCATCATCCCGAGCGTCTAACCACTCCCCTTATACGGCGAAATGGAGAACTTACTGAGGCAACCTGGGACGAGGCATTAGACCTGATTGCCAGTAAACTAGCCAATTATAGCCAGGACAAGGTGGCGGTAGTCTCCTCAGCCAAGTGCACCAATGAGGATAACTATGTTATTCAGAAATTTGCCCGGGTAGTGCTGGGGACTAACAATGTTGACCATTGTGCCCGTCTCTGCCATGCCCCCACCGTAGTTGGCTTAGTTCAGACCTTTGGCAGTGGGGCAATGACCAACTCCATAAACGAGATTGGTGATGCCGGTTGCATCCTGGCTATCGGCACCAACACTACATCAGCTCATCCCGTGATTGGGCTGCAGGTAGTGAAGGCAGTGCGCCACGGGGCAAAACTCATTGTGGCTAACCCTCGCCAGATTGACCTGGTCCGTTTGGCTGATTTATGGTTGTCGCACAGGCCCGGCACCGATGTCGCCTTACTTATGGGGATGATGCGGGTTATAGTGGATGAGGGACTACTTGATTCAGCATTTATTGAGGCGCGGTGTGAGAATTTTGATGCCTTCAAGGAGTCACTTAAAAGCTTTGACCTGGATATTGTAGAAGGCATTACCGGGGTGGCTAAAGACAAGGTAGCTGAGGCCGCCAGGATATATGCCATCAGTAAGCCTGCCTCCATCCTCTATGCTATGGGCATTACCCAGCACTCCCACGGCACTGACAATGTAATAGCTACGGCTAATTTGGCAATGCTCACCGGTAATATCGGCAAGCCATCAACCGGGGTTAATCCTCTGCGAGGTCAGAACAATGTGCAGGGTGCTTGCGACCTGGGCGCTTTACCGAATGTATATCCTGGTTACCAGGCAGTAGCCAACCCGGCTATCAGGGAGAAATTTGAGGCTGCCTGGGGATGTAGCCTCAATCCATCTCCAGGACTAACCCTTACCGAAATCTTTGAGGCTGCTTGCCAGCGCCAGATAAAGGCCATCTACCTGGTGGGGGAGAACCCGGTGTTGAGCGAGCCTTGCGCTCATCACATGGAGGAGCTAAAGGAGCTGGAGCTCTTTGTGGTTCAGGATATTTTCCTGTCTGAGACAGCCCAGATGGCGGACGTGGTTTTGCCGGCGGCAAGCTTTGCCGAGAAGGAGGGCACCTTCACCAATACCGAGAGGAGAGTGCAGCGGGTGAGGAAGGCGATAGAGCCCGTAGGTGACTCCAGGCCTGACTGGTGGATTACCTGCCAGATTGCCCGGAGAATGGGTGGCAAAGGCTTTGATTTTGAACATCCGTCTCAGATTATGGATGAGATTGCCAGTGTTACTCCCAGCTATGGCGGCATTGCCTATCGCCGCTTGGATAATGGTGGCTTACAGTGGCCCTGCCCTACCCAAAAACACCCGGGGACACCTATTCTCCACACCCAGCAGTTCACCCGGGGCAAGGGCCGATTTATACCCCTGGAGTATAAGCCATCTATGGAGCTTCCTGATGATGAGTATCCCCTGATATTGACCACCGAACGAAGCCTGTATCATTTCCATACTGGTACCGTGACCCGAAAGGTGAAAGGGCTAAATATACTCCTTAGC
>JAUWIC010000073.1 GCA_030605575.1 Dehalococcoidia bacterium | reverse complement strand
CATCTTTGAGAAAGGCTAGTGGTAGCCAGGTCGACACAGATATATTTACCAAACCAGAATATCAACATATCAGTGCCGTCATGTTCTCCAATGTCGATGTTGCCAATCCAACTTCAGTTATGGGTGAGGATTTTATTATCGTTCGCAATCCTTTGGCACCAAGACAACTGCCTGATGATTTCCCCAAGGTCGGCTGGGAATATAAGGCCGAATTTTCACAAAGTGAAATCACTCTATTCTCAAGGAACCTAGGATAGTACTAACAATTTAAAGCTTTTACTTAAAAAACTCTTCAAGTTGGCGTTGCGACCCGCAAGGGGCAAAACAAAAAGCACAGACATCAAATCTGTGCCTCTGTTCGAATCCATTGGTAGAGCAAGTTGGATTCGAACTGGAACAGGAGTTTAAGAGGGCGGTAGCCCTCTTTTATTTATCTTCCCCCTCTCCCTCAGGGAGAGGGGGACTAAGGGGGTGAGGGTTAAAACGGCTACTTTGCCTTGGGATATGACCCCAGGACTTTCAGGAAAAGCGAAGTCCTGTCTAGGTTCTCCAGAACCTCCCGGGGTGCCTTATCTTCCCGGTGACCTTCAAAGTCCAGGTAGAAATTATATTCCCAGGGCTTTTGTCTCGTTGGTCTGGACTCAATCTTGGTCAAATTAATATTTCGGGTAGCAAATACTTTAAGGAACTCAGACAATGCCTTCGGTCTGTGTTTTACCGAGAAAACTATAGAGGTTTTGTCGTTCCCTGATGGCGGTGAGTCCTCCCTGGACAGAATAAAGAACCGGGTAAAGTTATTGGGGTTGTCTTCTATCTCGCTGGCAATAATCTTCATCTTATAGATTTCAGCTGCCCTGGCGCTGGCAATTGCCCCGCCATCAGTTATTCCCTTCTCCTTTATCATTTTTACGCTGCCAGCGGTATCATAGGTGGGGATTAATTCACAGCCTAAATGCTTGAGGAAAGTCTTACATTGTCCCAGAGCCTGGGGGTGGGAGTAGACCCTTTTTATTAAGTCCAGTCGCGCCTCGGGACTGGCTATCAGGCAGTGGGAGACCCGGAGTTCTATTTCACCGCACACCTTAAGACTGGAGTCCAGAAGCAGGTCGTATACCCGACTTATACTCCCCTCCAGTGAATTCTCAACCGGAACAATTCCAAACTGCATATCATCTTGCTCGACAACCTTAAACACTTCATCCAGGCTTTCATAGGGCTTGGTTATTATTGAAGACCCGAAAAACTGGAAAGCCGCTTCTTCGCTATAGGCACCAACTTCACCCTGAAAAGCGACTTCCTTACCCTGCGTCCTTTTGCACGCCGTCACTATTTCCCTATAGATTCTTGCTATGACTTCTTGACTTAGGTTTTCGCCTCGGGCAAGGCTTTTGATATTTTCCCAGACCCCTTTTTCTCTTTCCTTGTCGCCAATCTGTTTCCCCTGTTTCTTTTTTTCCTCGCCTATTTCCTGGGCAATCCTTATCCTCTCAGCTATAAGCTTGACTATGTTGGTATCGGTTTGGTCTATTTTTCGTCTTAAATCTTCTAATTTCATTTTATCACCCTCGGGATTAGTCCAGCCCTCATTGCCAAGTCGCCAAGGGTTACGGCAATCATTGATTCCACGACAGGCACCGCTCTGGGAACGATGCAGACATCATGTCTTCCCTTAACCGTCAAACTGGCATTCTTCATATCTTTAATATTTACCGTCGGCTGACTTTTAGCTATAGAGGAGGTTGGCTTAACGGCGACTCTGACCACTACCGGCATGCCATTGCTTATTCCGCCCAGAATACCGCCAGCATTATTGGTTACAGTAACTATCTTACCATTTCTGATAGTAAATAGGTCGTTATTCTCTGAGCCTCTTTTTCTAGCCGCTGAGAAACCTGAGCCGAATTCAACCCCTTTGACTGCCGGAATAGCCAGTAGGGCTTTAGCCAGGTCTCCGTCTAAGGTGTTAAAGACCGGTTCCCCTAAGCCGACCGGTACATTAAGGGCTATGCCTTCTATAATCCCGCCAATACTATCACCCTCCTCTTTAACCGTCTCAATGGCTCTAGCCATAGCTTCGGCGGCTTTCAGGTCGGCACATTTAACCGGATTTTTGTCAATATTTTCTCTTATTTCATCAAACCCCTTGGGCTCAGCCTTTATTCCGCCGATTTCAATGGTGTGAGCCAGAACCTCAATGCCGATTAGATTGAGCAACTTTTTAGCAACAGCTCCAGCCATGACAAAGCTAGCCGTGATTCTGCCTGAGAACCTACCTCCACCTCTGAAATCATTAAATCCTCCGTACTTCATAAAGGCGGTATAGTCGGCGTGGCCTGGCCTAAGCAGGAACCTCGTTTTTTCATACTCACTGGAATCTATATCCCTGTTCCATATCACCAGACAGATGGGAGCACCGGTAGTCCTCCCGTTGAAAATGCCAGCCAGAATCTCAACCTTATCCTCCTCCGCCCTCTTTGTTGCTGCCATACCTACCCCTGGTTTTCTTTTATCTGCCTCTTTTTGGATGTCCTCCTCGGTAATGGCTAAGCCAGCAGGGCATCCATCTATAATAGTCCCCACGCACCTACCGTGGCTTTCACCAAAGCTGGTTATGGTGAAAAGCTTGCCCAGGCTATTCTCCATCTGTTTTCACCTCCCCGCCTATACTTCTTAATACATCCCAGAATTGGGGGTATGTCTTTGATACACATTCGGCATCATTTATTATCGTTTCTCCAGCTACTGACCCCAGGATACTGAAAGCCATGGCAATCCTGTGGTCGCCTTTGGAATCTATGACCGAGCCTTTCGGTCTTGAGCCGGTGATGATTAATCTATTTCTTTCCTCCTGGACTTTTACCCCCATCTTTTCCAGTCCTTCTCTTACTGCCGAAACCCGGTTTGATTCCTTTATCCGCCCCCTTTCTATTCCCACCAGTTCGCTTACCCCATCCGCCGATGCGGTCAGAACTGCCATGGTGGGCAGAAGGTCTATGCAGTCAGATAAATCGGCTCGTACAGCATTTAATCTCGACCTGCTTATTGTAACTGAATTTTTGTCCACCCTGACCAATGCCCCCATATCTCTCAACAAGTTTAATATTATTTTATCGCCTTGCCAACTTTCTGGATTCAGGTTTTCCACCGCCACCTCTCCTGACAAAGCCCCCAGAGCCAGGAGATACGAAGCTGAGGACCAGTCCCCCTCCACCCTGTATTTAGTTGGTTTATATTCTTGCTTTGATACTTCAAATTCCCTTAAGTCTTGGGAGTAGTCTACTTTTATTCCAAACTTCTCCAGGCAGTCCAGGGTCATCAGGACAAAGGGCTTTGATTCTAGTGGTGTGGTCAACCTGATGGTTACCCCCTCGTCGGCAAAAGGGGATATGAACAGTAGTGCCGATACAAACTGAGAGCTTATATTACCCGGTAGTTCGGTTGTCCCGCCTTTTAAGCTTCCCCCCTCAACAATTACCGGGGCTACCTCACCCTGGGAAGAGCAATTGACCCCCAGTTGTCTCAGGGCCTGGATTAATGCTTTGACCGGTCTCCTGGCTAGGGAAGGCCCGGCGACTAACCGGCATTTCCCGGGGATTAGTGAGCCGATAGCAGTCATAAATCTCAGGGTGGTGGCAGATTCACCACAGAATAGCTCGCTGGCTGGCTGGTGGAAATCGTCCCCGTTAACCTGCCAGGAATCCTCCTTTTGATGGACACCAACGCCAATCTGGCTCAACACATTTAAGGCAGCTTCGGTATCATCCGAGCTCAAGGGGTGTATTATTTCACTTTCGCCCTTAGCCAGGGCAGCGCACATCAACCCACGAAGGGTGTAGCTTTTGGAAGAAGGGGCTATCACCTTGCCTTTTATTTTGCTTTTATGAATTGAAACCTTCATTATCTTTTATCTTCATTATTATTTGCTCAACAACAGCGTCAATATCCAGCTTTGAGGTATTTATTTTGATATCGGCGGCTCGTTCATAAAAGGGCTTCCTGAACCTTAAAAGCTCCTGGATAGTTAGACTAGGATTAGCCGCTTTAAGTAGCGGCCTTTCTTCGGCATCGTTTGACGTCCGTTCCAGTATTATTTTGGGGGACGCAGTGAGGTAGACTATTAGGGATTCCTTTCTTAGCCGATCAATGTTTATTTTATTGAGGACTACCCCGCCCCCACAAGCGATAACCTGGTTTTTGCCCTCGGCAACCTCCTTAGTAACCTCAATCTCAAGTTCCCGAAAAGCTATCTCACCATCCTGGCTGAATATCTCGGGTATGGTCTTCCCTGCCTTCTGCTCAATCAAAGGGTCCAGCTCAATGAATTTCTTATCCAGCTTCTCCGCCAGATCCTGGCCCACCGCAGTCTTCCCTGTCCCCATAAAACCTATTAGGGCGATATTAGTTTTCATGTTCTTGTAGCCCCCTAATCGCCTCTTCCCTCATTAGCTTGACCGGGGCTTTCAGTCCAGTCCAGAGTTCAAAAGCTAAAGCTCCCTGCCAGACAAGCATATCAACCCCGCTTATGGTTTTGGCACCAGCCGCCTCAGCTTCTCTCAGTAACCTTGTCTTAATCGGATTATACACGATATCAAAAACAATAAGAGACGGTTGGAGTAAATCGGGACTGACCGGGGTTTCATCAATATTAGGGCTCATGCCGACACTGGTAGCGTTAACCACAATATCAGCCTTGTCTAATACCTTGGCCAGGTTTTCCTTATTCAGTTCCAGGGCTTCAACTTTTTGCTTAAAGACCTGTGAAATCCTGCTAGCTAGCTCCTCCGCCCAATCTAACTCTAATCGACGGTTGAGGATAACCAGATGCGCACCTCTTTCGGCAAGAATAAAAGAGACTGCTCTTGAAACGCCGCCGGCTCCCAGAATGACCGTGTTTTTCCCTCTGGGCTCGACTCCCCTCTCCAGTAGAGTTTGTAGGGATCCGGTGGCATCGGTATTGTAACCGGTCAACACTCCGTCATCATTGACTATGGTGTTAACCGCACCTATCCTCTCCGCCAGAGGGTCTAACTCGTCCAGAAGTGGGATGACGGCAACCTTGTGGGGTATGGTAACATTTAGCCCCCTTATATTCAGGGCTCTCACTCCTTCAATCGCCTTGCCCAACTCCTCTTGCCTGACTCTAAACGGGACATACATATAATCTATCCCCATCTTGGCAAAGGCAGCATTATGTATTGCCGGTGACATACTATGCCCTATAGGGTCGCCGATTATCCCGCAGACCTGTGTTTTGCCCGATATTAGCCTATTTCTCATCTTATCACCATTTCATAGATTTTCCTCAGGTCTCTTACTGTTAGTTGACCGGGGGCGGACTCTTTGCCTTTTTCAATTGAGGCGTAGGTAAAATCGCCGCCAACCAGGGGGCAAAGAATTCGGCTGGCCAGACCCAGAGGACCCATAGCCAACGAAACCATTTTTGTTTTGGGGGACTCGGTAATCAGTTGCAAAACGTTCAGGTTATCCTCAAACCTTTGGGCGGTAGTAATCACCTTACATATATCGGCGCCGGCGGCTAATTGCCGGTTGACTATCCCTTTCATCCTGTCCAGAGACGGCGTTTTCTCCAATTCGTGAAATGACAACAGGCATTTGGCTCCCTTCTTGATAACCGGTATAGCTTCCTCCAGGTTTCTCGTCCCCAGTTCAATATCAACTATTTCTGCTCCCAGCTTGACTGCTTTAAGCAGCTCGTCTATTCTTCCGGCTTCATCGCCCGCCCATTTGCCCCCCTCCTCGGCACACCGGTTACAGGCTATCCAGGGCTGGTTAAGTTGCTTAGCCAATTCCTGCCAGCCGTCACCGATGAGGTCTATTCGTACCTCAAATAGTTCGACGAATGGTTCGATTGCCCTTATTACGTCTAAATCTTTACTTACGATAACCGCGCAAATTCTAGGTCTACTCATAGCCAGCCAAAACCTGTTCATTTATCTACATCTAAACCTAGCCAGTATATTACATCTTTCAACTTCTGCCCCTTAGGTGCAAGCTCCAACTCCTGCATCTCAGCATACCAATGTAGTAAAGCCTCTTTTTGGTCTTTGAGGCTGCTGTGCTTTGTTTCACCCATGTGTTTAATCCATAGTTCGATCTCTTTTGCTGTCACTTTTTTGCTAGTAATGAATATTTTGGCAATTTGTATTAGCGTTGTTGCTAAGTGTTTATCCACTACTTTAGCCGGGTCAGAATAATGTGCTTTTCCTAAACAGTCAGTATAGAAACTAATTTGTTTTACTTGGTCTAATATATAGGGGTGTTTGGCTTCAGGCTCAATCAAAGGTCGAAAATCGTCTAACTGTCGCGCACCTTTCATTACTAACTGAGGCATAAGCCAAAGAACATTTTTCTTTGTGTGAGAGCGATAGTCCCTCCATATTCGTGACACTTCTTCATCTGTTTCCGCTATAGATAATTCACGGAGAATAGACTCCTTACCTGATTCCTCGATTGATAGTATAGCGAGAGATGCCACAGTCGGGTATCTATTGGCATCAAGAAGTATTCGAGCATCCTCAAGTAATCGACGTGCATTACCGTTGGCAGCATTTATTCCTTCCGCAATTTGACTAGAATTAAGCTTGCCTTTGTATGAATTTAAACGTTTTGGTGGCATTTCATTCCACTCCTCTTTTCTTGTAGCACTAATGTGATTATGTTCCCCATTTTGTTCAGTGTAAAAAGGGTTCTATTTTACTGTTTTAAGGTCGTTATTCGTGATAACCGCGCAAATTCTAGGTCTCTTCATTCCAATCCACCAAAATTTGCTCGACTAAAGAGAGGCTTACTTCATCGGTGATAAATACGCTGCCGATTGATTTGGGTAGGACAAATCTTATCTTGCCCCGCAAAATCTTTTTATCGTGTTTTATCGTCTGGATTATCTTCGTTACCTCAAGGTTGGGCAATTTTGTCGGCAGGCCGGCGCTCTGGATAAGGCGGTTTAACCTGAGCAGCTCATTTTTAGCAAGTATTCCCATCCGGTTTGAAATTTTGGCGGCAGCTAGCATCCCGATAGCCACTGCCTTACCGTGTTCTAGTTTGAAATCTGAAGCCGATTCAATGGCATGCCCCACGGTATGACCATAGTTCAGAATAGCTCTTAAGCCTAAATCTTTCTCATCCTTTTCCACTATTCCAGCTTTAATTTTAGCCGACCTAAAAACAATCTCCTCAAGTACGCTCTCGTCAAGCGATTTTATCTTATCCAGGTTATCTTCAATATAGGTGAGAAGCTCTTTATCCTGAATTACGGCATATTTTATGACTTCGGCTAGTCCATCAATGAGGGTTTTGGTGTCAAGGGTTTTCAGGGTGGCGATATCGGTAATGACTAGCTTGGGCTGATAGAATGCCCCGATTTTGTTTTTCAGTTGACCGTGGTCTATTGCCACCTTGCCCCCGATACTGCTATCAACCTGGGCTAGCAGGGTAGTTGGTATTTGTATCAGCGGCACCCCCCGCAAATAGGTGGCGGCAACAAACCCTGCCAGGTCGCCAATAACCCCACCACCCAGAGCTAAAATAGGCGTTGTCCTTTCCGCATAGGCATTGGTTAATTCATTGTATAATCTACCGGCAACCTCCAACGATTTTTGCTCTTCTCCGTCAGGGACCTCCAGGGTAACTACGCTGAAACCATCTCTAGTGAGGTTCTGATTTAGAGCATCGCCATATAGCCCTTTCACTATGGGGTTGGTGATGATTACCAGGTTGCCAGTAAACCAGTTTTCTTTTAACCGCTGCCCCGTCTGCTCCAGTATCCCTGAGCCGATATGGACCTCGTAACTATTACTGCCTAGTCTTACTCTAACCCTTTTCATTTCTCTCAGACGCAATCAGTTTGTGGATTCTTTGGCAGGCATCAATGGTTTCTTTAAGTTCGTCAGGCGTAATTGCCTGTTGAGCATCAACCAGTGCTTCGGCTGGGTTATAGTGCGCTTCAATCATTAGTCCACTAGCCCCGGCCGCTATAGCGGCACAGCTCATATTGAAGATAAGGTCCCGGCGGCCAGTCCCGTGACTGGGGTCAACGATTACCGGCAGGTAGGTTTCTTTTTGTATGGTTGGGACAGCAGCCAGGTCAAGAGTGTACCTGGTATAGTTTTTGCCTTTGCCCAGGGGTAATATTCCCCTTTCACATAAAACAATATTCTTGTTGCCCTCGACGGCGATATATTCGGCAAAAGATAAGAATTCTTCAATGCCAGCCCCGAAATGCCTTTTAAATAGGACCGGCTTGTTTTTCTTGGCTACCTTGGACAGCAGGTCTTGATTATACATATTTCTGGCCCCTATTTGAAGCATATCAGCATACTTGGCGGCTAAGTCAACTTGTGCTTCCCCTCTTATTTCGGTTACTACTGGCAATTTAAACCTTTTACCGGCTTCACGCAACCAGTCTAACGCCTTCTCGGCTTCTTCCCAACCCGCAGCGCCTAGCCCCTGGAAAGAGTGAACCGAGCTTCTGGGCTTAAAGACGCCGCCTCTCAGAATATGAGCCCCGGCCTTCTTTACCTCTTCGGCAATTTTAAATAGCTGCTCTTTGCTCTCCACGGCACAAGGTCCGGCAATGAATATTGGCACATCGCCACCTATCTCAATGTTTCCCACTTTAACTACCAAACCTTCGCCTTCCCCCTCAGAGAATTTACTATATTCCCTACTGATCAGTTTATATGGGGTTTCAACCATCATTGCCTCTTTCACCCCGGGGAGGACAGCAAAGTGAGCAAACGGAATTTTTGTCTCATCGCCAACTAATCCAATCACTGTCCGGTATTTCCCTTGGGAAACATCGGCTCTTAGTCCGCATTTTTTTATTTCTTTTACTACCTCGGCTATTTGTTCCTGTGTGGCATCAGTTTTCATTATTATCATTTTTCCTTCTCCTAATACTTGATATTCTTACTGGAAGTTGGGCATCTAAAGCAGAAAAACCCTCCGGCTTGGGAGGATTCTTGAACTTTTTACTCTAAATTTGTTACCTTATGATGTATCTACATTTTCATGGCGAAGCCTCCCCAGCGCACTTGGTGCGCCAAGTAAATGTGAAGTAGGTATAATAAAATTTAGACAGAGTAGTATCAGTTAACATATTACTTTACACTCAATTTTCCCAAGACTAACCCTATCACACGAAATATAGTTTGTCAACCCATTGACGGGGTTAGGTTAAAGCTTGTATACTTAAATCAAGAATAATGGTTAGCCATCGACCAATTTGGCGGTGAGCTCCTGAAGTTAATTTATTAATAGCTTTAGTCGCTTGGATCAGACATGACCGAGACGGCAAGAATTAAATCGGTATTTTGAATGCCTTCTCTGGCGGTGTCGGAGAGGGCATTTTTAATGAGTTTGGTTCAGGTGAAGGGGTAAAATGCTTAAATTGGGATTTATTGGGGCGGGAACAGTAGGCACTGCCCTAGCGGTTAGTTTAAGCCACAAGGGTTACCCGGTAGTAGCGGTATCCAGCCGGAGCCAGACTTCAGCCACCAGGCTAGCTCAGGCAATTAGTGGCTGTCTCCCGGTCAATAGTAATCAAGATGTGGCTGATGCTGCTGAACTCGTCTTCATTACTACCCCCGACGATGCTATTGCCCCCCTAGTATCTCAAATACGGTGGCATAAGGGGCAGAGTGTGGTCCACTGTAGCGGTGCCGACTCAACTGACATTCTACAACCAGCCAGGAAATCAGGCGCCTGGGTCGGTGTCTTTCACCCCTTGCAAACCTTTGCCAGTACCAGCCAGGCTATAGAAAATATGCCCGGCTCAACCTTTACCCTGGAGGCTGAGGAGCCTTTACTAACAATACTTAAGGATATGGCTACCGTTCTTGGTGGTCATTGGATTGAGCTAAAGGCAAGTGATAAGGTAATTTATCACGCCTCAGCCGTTATTGCCTGTAACTACCTGGTAACCTTAGTCAAATTAGCTGCCGACCTGTGGTCAACCTTTGACATCCCCAGGCATCAAGCCACTCAGGCACTGCTGCCGCTGATACGAGGCACAATTCATAATATTGACACCGTTGGTATACCTCAATGTCTCACCGGACCAATTGCCCGGGGTGATACCGGGACGATTAGGAAACACCTTGACGCTTTACACAAAGTAGCTCCCAGCTTGCTTGCCACCTATCGGGAGCTTGGTCGGCAGACCATCCCGATTGCCCTGGCTAAGGGGAGAATAAATCAACACCAGGCTGAGGAGCTAAGGGCTATATTAAAAGAGGTCGTTTAGCAACCTATCCCCCTAGCCCCCTTCCCTTAATAAGGGAAGGGGGGAGTGTAGGTAAGAGAGGGGGCGAAGCCCCCTCTCTAGAGTCTCTTCCCCCTCTCCTTGAAAAGGAGAGGGGGACAAAGGGGGTGAGGTTAATAAACAATCTAATTAAAACAATTCGACTAAATATATAAGGGAGGGTCAAATGAGAATAATGCTTAAAAGCAAAATCCACCGAGCTCGAGTTACCCAGCTCAACATTGATTACGAAGGCAGCATTACTATTGACAGGAAGCTTATGGAGGAGACTGACATCCTTCCCGGCGAGCAGGTGCAGGTGCTAAACGTCAATAATGGCGCCCGTTTTACTACCTATGCCATTGAGGGAGAAGCCAGCGGTGAAATCTGCCTGAATGGGGCTGCGGCTAGGCTGGCGGCTAAGGGAGACACTATTATGATTCTTTCCTACTGCTACGTTGAAGATGATGAAGCCCGCAATTTTACCCCCAAACTGGTATATGTTGATGCTAAAAACGCTATCACTAAGAGTAAACGAGCCGTTGGGGTTATACGACTCTAGGAGGCAAAGCAATGCGGATTACCATAAACCAGATAAAACAGATGAAGCAGAAGGGTGAGAAAATCACCATGCTCACTGCCTACGACTACTCCACAGCCAGGATAATTGATGAGGTAGGAATACCATTAATTCTGGTTGGAGATAGTCTGGGTATGGTAGTCCTGGGTTATGAATCAACTATACCGGTAACTATTGACGAGATGCTACACCACACTAAAGCCGTGGTTAGAGGCACCAGGCAGACGATGGTGATTGGCGATATGCCGTTTATGACCTATCACGTCAGCATTGAGGATGCCTTACGCAATGCCGCCCGTTTTATTCAGGAAGCCGGCGCTCAGGCGGTCAAGCTTGAGGGTGGGGTAACGGTGGCGGAGAAGGTAAGGAGAGTGGTTGATTGTGGCATACCGGTTATGGGGCACATCGGACTTACCCCCCAGTCAATTCATCAGTTAGGCGGCTATAAGGTGCAGGGTAAGACCCCGGAGGCGGCCGCTAGATTGCTGGAGGATGCCCGTGTCCTGGAACAAGCTGGAGCCTTTGCCATCGTCCTGGAGACCGTCCCCGCTCCTCTGGCAGCCCTAATTACCAAAAGTGTTAGCATCCCTACCATTGGCATCGGTGCCGGTATAGGCTGTGACGGTCAGGTTCAGGTGATAAATGACATTCTCGGTTCGTTTACCGATTTTGTTCCTAGGCACGCCAAGCAATACGCCAAACTGGCTGATATTATCCGGGCTGCCATTACCGAATATGATAGAGAGGTGAAAGCCGGTAGCTTCCCCACCGAGGAGCAAAGCTTCTCTATGGACGAAAGCATATTAGCTAAGCTAACTGAGGCTAAATCTCCTTTATTCTCACCCCAGAGCAAGGAGAGTTAAAGAAGGGCAAAGCATCCCTATTCTTCAGGGCGTTAAAGAGGGACGGAGTCCCTCTTATATAATTACTTCCCCCTCTCCTTTGAAGGAGAGGGGGACACAGGGGGTGAGGTAGAAGCACCTCTATGAAAATCATTGACAAAATAGATGGCATGAAGCGGCTAAGGCGGCGGCTCGCTGAACCGGTTGGCTTGGTGCCGACTATGGGCTACCTCCACCAGGGTCATTTGGCTCTGGTGAAGCGAGCCAGGGCTGAAAACCCCTCGGTAGTGGTCAGCATATTTGTTAATCCCACGCAATTTGGTCCTCAGGAAGATTTTGATAGTTATCCCCGCGATACCAATCGTGACCTGGCTTTGTTAGGCAAAGAGGGGACTGACGTTGTCTTTATGCCCTCGGTAGCTGAGATGTACCCTGAGCCGTTCAATAGCTGGATAGAGGTGGGTAAAGTAACCGAGCGGCTGGAGGGTGCTTCCCGCCCCGGTCATTTCAAAGGGGTTACCACTGTTTGCGCCAAGCTATTTAACATCATCCAGCCAACCACAGCCTACTTTGGTCAAAAGGATGCCCAGCAGGCAGTAGTTATCAAAAAGATGGTGGCAGACCTCAATATGAACCTGGAAATAGTTACTATACCCACAGTGCGTGAGCCTGATGGTTTAGCGGTGAGCAGTCGTAATACCTATCTTAATCCTCATGAGCGTCAAGCAGCGGTAGTTCTCTATCAGGCGCTCAGCCTGGCTCAGCAACTATGGTCGCAGGGCGAGAGGGATGCCCACCGCTTGCGGCAAGAGATGATAGGGCTCGTTAAGAAACAGCCGTTAGCCAGTATTGATTATATCAGCGTAGCTGATACTGAGACTCTGGACGAACTGGATATGGTTAACCCACCAGCTCTAGTCTCACTGGCAGTAAAAATCGGCAACACCAGACTGATAGATAATATTGTGTTACAATAGCAGGCTGTATGTGTCCTGCTAGTTGTTACAACCTGTAGGACCCTATGTTAAGGGGCAAAGAGTTATCTTTGCCCCTTCTTGGTTTTGAAGAATCGGCACCACTAGACTTATAGATAATGTAGTGCTAGAATCCAGCAGAAGGGAATGAGGAATGAAACGATACCTCTTTTCGATTCTAACTGTTTTTGCTCTTACAATAAGCCTTATCGGCTGTGGCTTTGATGAGCAGACAGCAGAACATCAAGAGGAATCACCATCACAGTCTGATGACCAGGTAGTATTGCAAAAGGTAGATAACCTGCAAGTAGAGAGCTTTCTTAGGCAGCAAGACATCAATGATAAAATCTCGACTTATCAACACGAAACAAGATTTCATGTCTCTCCAGCGCTTGTGTCTGAATTGGAAAATCAAGTAAAATTCCTGAGGCAGCAATATCAACAACTGCAAGAGATTAAATACGAACTTGAGCCTGAAGCGCTGGATCACTTAATGACAGACAGCTTACTAGAGCAGCAGCGAATGAAAACGGCAATTGAAACCAAAGAAGCTGAGATTATTGATGCAGAAAATGAACTTGAGAAAGACCCAGACCAAGCTCTCTCAGCCCCCGTTAACATACTCATATGGAAGGGACAAATTAAAGTGATGACCGAGCAACTGGAGTTCCTGACGAAACAATATCAGCAGCTTGAGGAATTGAGAGACTTTATTCTGTTAAAAGACTAGCTAACAACTTTGCCAATGATAAAGTTCTGAGTAATGCTAATCAATAGCTTCTAGTAAGCTTTAAACCAAATTTAAGGGGGCAAAGGTAATTCTTTGCCCCTGTGTGTTAAAATAAGGGAATGATGGCTAGAACTAAGCAAGATACGAAGGACAAATGGGAAAGGAAGCGTGTGCAACGTGTCTTAGATTATCATAATAAGAAATACAGGGTACATATTAAGATTAAAGGCAAAACTACTGACGTGTACCCCAACTTAAAGGGAAGGCTTAACTGGGATTGGGTCTGCTCTGATGCACAAACAGGCGATGAAGTTGCGGTAGAGGTTAAAAGGCTAACAGACCCTAAGTTAGAGGAAAGATGGAATATAATGTGGCAACTTTTGGAAGAGGTTAGAGATAATATCTCAAATGAATTACCAGGGTCTTTCCTTCTACATTTTAATATTCCTAGAAAGTACTACCTACAACTTCGCGGACAGCTCAATAGGCAAGAATTTAAGAACATACTATGTAAGGTAATTTACGAAACAGCACAAAGGCTTCAATTAGGAGAGGAGAAAGGCTTAACACCTCAAATTATTGAGCAGTTACCATTTTCATTATCCGATTGTTTCTTTTCCCTATACAAATATAGAGACGAAGGCAGTGCACTTGGATTAGGCTCTGGAGTCACGGGCTTCTGGTCTACACGACTAAGTGAACATGAACTCAAAAGATTTGAACAACTGGTCTCAGATGCGAATAAGCAACTAAATGTAGCTAAAAAGAAATTCAATGTAAAAGATACTTTTCTAGTATTCATTGACGAGGGACTCAGATTAGCCAATCCATATACTGTAGCTGACGCCATCAAACGCATTAACCACGACAGTTACTCGCAGATCAACTATATTTATTATGTGAGTGGTGAAAAAGTAGAGGAAATTCCCTTGCCTACTCCCTCATGGAAACCATCATGCCTATTGTTGCCAGAGCAGCAAGACCGGCACCAAAGAAAAAGGGGGCTTGTGGGCTGTAAGCCTGCCACAGCCAGCCAGCAATCAGGCTGGCGGGCAGGAGGGTAAGACCGACCACACCATGATACAGACCATAGGCAGTGCCTCTTTTCTCGGCCGGAACCAAATCGGCGACAAAGGCGCGAGCCACCCCATCAACGACTCCGTAGTAGATTCCGTAAGCAGCGAAAAGCAGCCACACCTGCCACAGGTTTGTTGCCAGGGCAAATCCGAGATAGACCAGGGCATAAACACCCCAGCCCATAGCAATAACCCGCCTTCTGCCCAGTCGGTCGGATAATTTACCGGCGGGCAGAGAAATAGCCGCATAGGTAGCATTAAACAGGACAAGCATCAGGGCAATGTGGAAAACAGACGAGCCCAGGTTCTGTGCCCGCAGTATGGCAAAGAAATCGCTGGAATTACCCAGGGTAAACACTGCCATAATAGCCAGAAACACCTTTAACCGGGTATCAAAACCGGCGGCTAATTTAATCAGATTAAATCCGGGGCGGGGGGTGCCCGGCGATGGGGGCTTTCTCTCCCTCTCCTTAACAAATCTTACCAGTATCACCACCGCCAGCACTGCGGGCACAATGCCTATTAATACCAGCCACTGGTAGGTCTTTAGACTGAGCGCTAGCCCCCCGCCCTGAACGAGATATATGACGATAGCGGCTATACTTAGCCCCAGGACAGCCCCAGCGGTATCCATCGCCCGGTGTAGCCCGAAGCCCTTGCCCCTCTCTTCAGGTGAAACAGAATCAGCAATCAGGGCATCGCGGGGTGAAGTGCGGATGCCTTTACCAATCCGGTCGCTAAATCTGACACCCAAGACCACTCCCCAGGTTGAAGCCAGATACATAAAGGGCTTGGCTACCGTAGAAATTGCGTAGCCAGCTACTGCCAGAAACTTGCGTTTGCCGATTCGGTCACTGAGCCAGCCACTGAATATCCTGAAGATAGCATCAGCGCTGTCAGACAGCCCGCCAATAAGACCTATGATGGTGGTGGCTGCCCCCAGCACGTTGGATAAAAAGAGGGGGATGAGGGTAAAAATCATCTCGCTGGAGACATCAGTCAGGAAGCTGACTATACCCAGGAAGAACACATTGGGGTTAAGCCCCCAGATTCTCTTGCCGCTGGTATCAGTATTTAATGGTCTTATCAACTACCTTTCCTCGATGACCTCGGTGACCAGTTCCCTGATTTTCCTCTTGGACTGCTCCAGCACCAGCTTGCCTTCGGCAGTAGCCTGATAGTATTTCCTCACCCTGCCATTAACCACCCTTGAGCTGCTTTCCATAAAGCCTTCTTTTTCCAGGCGATGCAGCACCGGATACAGGGTACCCGGGCTGATGCTATAACCATGCCTGGCTAATTCCTCAGCTATTTCTACGCCGAAGATTGGCGCCTTTGAGGCGTGGTACAGGATGTGAATCTTTATAAAGCCTAAGAAGAACTCTCTATCCAGCATAATAACGCCCCCCGATATTGTAATGCGATATTATTGTATACAGGATTTATTCTCGTGTCAATATTCCCCTGGTGAGGTTGTTTAGCAACCTACCCCCTTTATCCCCCTCCCTTACAGGGGATGGGGAATAGAAACTCAACGGGTGAGATTGCTTGACACTTATATTGCTAACAGCTACAATATTTTCAGTGCCGAGGTAGCTCAGTCGGTAGAGCAGCGGACTGAAAATCCGCGTGTCCCCAGTTCGATTCTGGGCCTCGGCACCTGATTAGAGACGAAGGTAACTCAAAAT
>JAUWIC010000005.1 GCA_030605575.1 Dehalococcoidia bacterium | reverse complement strand
TTCAGGGTAAAAGCCGTGCTGGAATAAGACAAGAGCAAAAACTAAACCATAAAAGTTATTTAAGGAAAGGATGAAGGGGCTTCGCCCCTTTAAGAAATTATCTCCCCCTTCCCCTTAATAGGGGAAGGGGGATAAAGGGGGATGGGGTTCAAAACAGATACCTAAGGGGGTGAGGTTAATAATTAATCCACTAACAATTCACGAAGCATACAGGCTGCTCAAGACCAGGCAACTGTCCTCGGTTGAATTAACCCAAGCTTGCCTGGAGCGTATCCACCAAGTAGAGCCAGAGCTTCACGCCCTGGTTACCATTACCGATGAGCTAGCCCTATCTCAAGCCCGAAAGGCTGACAAGCTTATGGCTAGTGGTAATGCCCATCCCCTGACTGGTATCCCGGCGGTAATCAAAGACAACATGTGCACTAAAGGGATACCAACCACCTGCTCATCACGAATGTTAGCCAACTTTGTGCCACCTTATGATGCCATGGTGGTAGAAAAACTAAACAACTGTGGCGTAGTAGTTGTGGGCAAGGCAAATATGGATGAATTTGCCATGGGTTCATCTACCGAGCACTCTGCCTTCTTCCCTACCCATAACCCCTGGGACTTATCTCGCGTCCCCGGGGGAAGTAGCGGCGGCTCAGCGGTAGCGGTCGCCGCTGGTGAAGCCATCTATGCCCTAGGCTCAGATACCGGGGGGAGTATTCGCCAGCCGGCTGGTTTCTGCAGCGTTACCGGCTTAAAACCTACCTACGGCAGGGTAAGTCGCTATGGTCTGGTTGCCTTTGCCAGCTCCCTTGACCAGATTGGACCGCTGACCCAGGATGTTGCCGATTGTGCCCTGGTGCTAAATGTTATCGCTGGCTACGACGCTAGAGATTCTACCTCCGTTCCCTACCCCACGCCTGATTATACCCAGTGTCTTAATACCAACCTTAACGGGCTTCGCCTCGGCATCCCCAAAGAGTATTTTGTTGAAGGAATGCAGAAAGAGGTGACAATAGCCATAAAAGCCGCTATCAGCGAGCTTGAGAAGCTGGGGGCAACTATAGATTACGAGGTGTCACTGCCCCACACCCCCTATGCCCTGGCCGCCTACTATATTATTGCCCCCTCAGAGGCTTCGGCTAACCTGGCCCGCTACGATGGGGTAAAGTATGGCTTCTCCTATCAGGAGACCGATAGTATGTGGGAGGCTATGGAAAAGACCCGCCAGTATGGCTTTGGTGCTGAGGTAAAAAGGCGGATTATGCTGGGAACCTATGCCCTGTCAGCCGGCTATTATGATGCCTGGTACCTCAAAGCCCAGAAGGTCCGCACCCTGATACGGCGGGAGTTTGACCAAGCCTTTGACAAATTTGATGCCCTGATAACCCCAACCTCACCCACCGTCCCCTTCAAAATCGGTGAGAAGATAGACGACCCGCTCCAGATGTATCTATCTGACGTCTGCACCCTGCCCATAAATATTGCCGGACTGCCGGCTATCTCCATCCCGGCTGGCTTTGCCGATGGACTGCCAATAGGGATGCAGATTATCGGCAAGCCCTTTACTGAAGAGACCATCCTCAAAATCGCCCACGCCTACCAGCAAGCCACTGATTGGCATAAGAGAAGACCGCCGATTTAAGAAGGCAGGTGGCTGCAAGAGGCGTAATAGCAAGACCTCAGCAAGGCATAAAATGGTTTATTATTTAATCGAGTTTAGATTTCATGGATATGCTAAAAAGTATGCAAAAAATTTAATCCATGAAGTGGCGAGAAAATTTAGAGTTGAGGGTATTACGCGAAACCGAGCAGTACCTCACATAACTCTTTTTGGTCCATTCACTACCAGATACGAAAAGAGGATGATTTCTGCAGTAGCAAATGTTGGAAGAGAATATTCCCTGGTTCCCTTTGAAGTTAAAGGGTTCAACTATTTCGATAAGGAACACAAAGTCATCTATCTTGATATAAATCCCTCCACAGAATTGAAGGAATTACGGTGGAAGCTAGCTCAAAGATTAGGTAAGATCTCTGGTTCCCAGCAGTGGGACAACCAAAAGCAGTTTCAATTTCACTCGACAGTTGCATTTAGGGATATCGATCGGAAATTCTTGAAGATTTGGGAATATATAAAGGAAAGGGAAGAGCCAAATATCAATCAGTATCTTCTAAGAATTACAATTTTAAAAAGAGAAAAAATACTCTATGAATATGACTTGATCCTCAAAAAATTGCTAAATCGTAGGCAAGCGTTAAGCAGGTATTGGTTTAATAAGACGATGAGTAAATTTAAAGAATTATGAAAGTCCAAGAGAGGCGAAGCCTCTCTTATATCACTAATTCCCCTTCCCCTTAATAAGGGGAAGGGGATACAGGGGATAGGGTTACCTAATAAAAAGCTGAAAGGGGGCTGGAAGCAAACGGAATCAGCCTAATTAGACCTTCCCAAGGTTGACGGTGATATTCAATTATGTAATTATGCGTTATAATAATGTTATTACTCTAAGCACTGCTTAAAGAGAGGTAAAATTAGTGCCTTACCAGCCGACGAAGACTTTAGCCGCATTTATTATGGAGGATGCCCTGAAAAAGGGCGTGGGATGGTCTCCATCCTTTATGGCACTAGTCAGGTTCGGCGGGCTACGAGCTGAATTCTTCCCGTTCATACTAATATGCCTGGATGCCTACATAAAAGGGACGGCTATGGGCTACACCTTTAGAGATAAATATGATTTGCTGGTATCAATGATGGTTAAACCAGATAAGGTAAAGAAACACGCCAATTACCTTTATGATATTGCCCAAAAACGGGTTAATTCATATAATCAGGAAATAACTTCAATAATTGATTTTTTCATCTCTACCGAATTAGCCAAGGATAAACTAACCTTTGATGATTTTCTCAACAAAGCCAAGACTAATGTAAAGATAGATTCGGCCGCGCCTAGAATTAAGCTTGTTTTTGAAGAAGGCACCTCATTTGGTGCCAACTACCCTGACATAGTTAGCAAAGTACTTTCACTAGAATGTAGAACATCGTCTCTTGATTGGGAGAAGGCTAAACTCATGGGGCTCACTTTTGATATTAACTCTCAAGAGCTGGACTTAAAATTCTTGAAAAAATGGGCAATATTTAATCTCAGAACATATGCCAATGAATGCTTCCCAGAATTAGTAACTCCGTTGGGGTTTTAGACAAGCCCCTTTCTATATTTCCCCTCCGATGAAGGAGATGGGATAAAAAGAGGATGAAGTTGGATAAGCTTAAAGTCAATTGCTACTCAGGTCATACCTATGCCGAACAACCACGGTCTTTCCTGTGGGAAGGTAGAGAGTATGAGGTGGAGGCAATAGAGAGAGCGTGGCAAGAGCCGGGGGAGAGACACTTCCAGGTCAGAACCAGGGATAACAAACTGTTCCGACTCTGCTATAATGAACTAGAAAAGCAATGGTCGCTAATTGAGCTAGTAAGGAGCTAAATATGATAAAAGAAATTCTTAAAATATTAGAGGATGATGCCCGAACTACCACCAAACAAATATCAACTATGACCGGCACCCCCGATACTGAAGTTGCCAGGCTTATTAAGAAGGCGGAAGAAGACCAAACCATCCTGAAATACAAGACCATAGTTAACTGGGAAAAGCTGGGCGAGGAGCAGGTATGGGCGTTAATAGAGGTCAAGGTTACTCCCCAGAGGGATGTTGGCTTTGACGCTACAGCCGAGCGCATCTACCGCTTCCCCCAGGCTCGCACTGTCTACCTGGTCTCAGGGACCTATGACCTGCTGGTTATAGTCGTGGGCAAAAACATACATGAAGTAGCTAATTTCGTATCCCAGAAGCTCGCCCCCATTGAGGGGGTGGAGGGGACAGTTACTCACTTTATGCTTAAGCGATATAAAGAGGACGGCGAAATTCTAGAGGGGAAGGAAGGGGTTAAGCGGCAGCCAGTAACACTCTAACCCCGGCCAAGGTAATTTTATGTCAACAAAATCCCGCAGTCAGAGATACCGTAACCTTACCTCACGGAAAGTAAACCAGATATCCCCTTCAGGGATAAGGAGGTTCTTCGACCTCCTAGCCTCTATGGAGGGGGTTATCTCACTGGGCGTTGGCGAGCCCGACTTTGCCACCCCGTGGCATATTCGTGAGGCAGCTATCTACTCACTGGAAAAGGGCTACACCATGTACACCTCAAATTTAGGCATGCCCGAGCTGCGTCAGGAACTGTCACGATACCTGAGGGAAAATTATAATCTAGTTTACGACCCCGACCGGGAACTTTTGATTACAGTGGGGGTTAGTGAGGCATTAGACCTGCTAATGAGAGCTATCCTTAACCCCGGGGATGAGGTTATTATGCCTGACCCGTGTTACGTTTCCTATAACCCCTGTGTGACTCTGGCTGGAGGCATACCAATTATGGTACCCACCAATCAGAAAAATAACTTTGAGATTAGGGCGGCTGATATTGAGGCACGAGTTACTAATAAAACTAAAGCCATTCTCATTGGTTATCCCGCCAACCCTACTGGAGCCGTAATGCCCAGAAATAAACTGGTCGAGATAGCCGAGTTAGCCCGGCGTCACGGGCTACTGGTAATCTCTGACGAGATTTACGCTAAGCTAGTCTATGGTGTGGAGCATACCTGCTTTGCCACCCTGCCTGAGATAAAGGAGGACACCATTCTTCTGGGTGGATTTTCCAAGGCTTATGCTATGACTGGCTGGCGAATCGGCTACGCCGCGGCTAACCAGGAAATTATTGCCGCCATGACCAAGATTCACCAGTATACTATGTTGTGCGCACCGATAATGGGACAGGTAGCGGCTATTGAGGCATTAAAAACCGGCGAAGCCAGCGCTGCTGAGATGGTTGAGGAATATAACCGGCGACGCCTGGTGATAGTCAAGGGACTCAACGATATCGGTCTATCCTGCTTTGAGCCCCACGGGGCATTCTATGCCTTCCCCTCAATAAAGGTCACCAGTATGACCTCAGAGGAATTTGCCGAAAGGCTCCTCACTGAGGAAAAGGTAGCCGTTGTCCCCGGTACCGCCTTCGGGCAGTGTGGTGAGGGGTATGTCCGTTGCTGTTACGCCACCTCGTTGGCTGACATTGAGGAAGCACTATCCAGGATGAAGCGGTTTGTCAGCAAGCATAAGAAATAATTTGTTAACCCTATCCCCTGTATCCCCTTCCCCTTAGAAAGGGGAAGGGGAATAAAATAATTAAGAGGGCTATCGCCCTCTTAAACACCTTTATTGATAGGGGAAGATTTATATAAGAGGGGCTTCGCCCCTTCTTTTTAATATCATTCCCCCTCTCCTTTGAAGGAGAGGGGGACACCGGGGGTGAGGTAGATTAAAACTAAAGAAGCCCTATCTTTTGCTTAGCCTCTTTAAGGGTCTTCTGGGCAATAACCCGGGCTCGATAGGCACCATCAGCCAGAACGTCTTTTATATATTGAGGTTTATTAGCTAGGGCTGCTCGCCGCTCCCGGAAGGGTTTAAGAGTAGAATTAATCTGCTGAGCCAGGAGCATCTTACAATCAACACAGCCAATTTTAGCTGAGCGGCACTGCTTGGCTATCTCGTCCAATTGTAATGGATTAAAATACTGGTGAAGCCGATAAATATTGCATATCTCGGGGTGCCCGGGGTCATCCCGATAACGGCGGGCTGGGTCGGTGACGGCTTGCATTACCCGGTCTATTGTCTCCTCATCGGAAAGAGCTAATTCAATATCGTTGCCCAGTTGCTTGCTCATCTTATCCTTCCCATCCAGTCCGAGTATTGACGGAAATGAGGTAAGCTTGGCTTCAGGCTCAGGGAAGGTATTGCCAAATAGATTGTTAAAGCGGCGGGCAATCTCCCTGGCTAGCTCTATATGGGGCACCTGGTCTTCACCGACTGGAACCACCTCGGCTTTATACAGCACGATATCAGCCGTCTGTAGAACCGGATAGCCCACCAGCCCGTAATTTACATTATGAGGCTGAAGCCTTGCCTTCTCCTTAAAGGTAGGCACCCGCAGCAGCCAGCTTAAGGGGGTAACCATACTAAGTAAGGTATGTAGTTCCATCACTTCGGTAACATGAGACTGGACAAAAAGGATGCTTTTCTTGGGGTCAAGACCAGCCGCCAGCCAGTCAAGCATCATCTCGTGGATATTCTTTTGCAGCGAACCGGTATCCTCAAGCGTGGTCAAAGCATGGATATCCACAATACAATAAATGCACTGATACTCTTCCTGAAGCTTGACCCAATTCTGCAGGGCTCCAAGATAGTTTCCCAGGTGCTGCCGGCCGGTAGGACGAGCCCCAGAAAAAACACGACGCTTCATCTGGCCTCCTTAGCCTCCAAGTGTAACACGAAAGGGGACATAAGGACAAGATAAGGCTTGACTACTCTGATAATAACCCTATAATAGAATCCTTAGGGGGTAGGAATGATTAGAAGCTTTAACGGTAAGACGCCCAAGATAGCCAAATCAGCCTTCATCAGCGAAGCCGCCTATGTTATCGGCGAGGTTGAAATTGGCGAAAACTCCAGTGTTTGGCCCGGGGCGGTAATCAGAGGCGACCTCGCCAGTATCAAAATTGGTGGCAATACCACAATTCAGGACAACTCCGTGCTCCACAATGATGTCGACATTCCCCTGGAGATAGGCGATAACGTGGTCATCGGGCATAGTGTGGTATTACACGGGCTGAAAATTGGCAGCAACACACTCATTGGCAACAATGCCACGGTACTGGGTGAGTCTAAAATTGGCAACTTTTGTATCATTGCGGCTGGTTCTGTGGTAAGCCAACGTAGTGAAATCCCCGACAACTCAATGGTGGCTGGTGTTCCGGCCAAGATTAAAGGGCAGGTTTCCCAGGAGCAACGGCGGCAGTTAAAAGAATGGCCTCAAATCTACACTGAATTAACCAAGCGATATAAAGAGCAGGGGCTCTAGCTGACCGGCAGGCTACATGCTCTCAGGTGCGGTCATCCCCATTAGGTGGAGGGTCTTAGCCAGGACCAGCTTGGCTGCCGCCACTAATTTGAGACGGGCTTTGGTTAATATCTCATCATCCCGGGAAACGACACGGCACTGGGTGTAAAAACTATGAAATACAGTGGCCAAGTCCTGAGCATAATAGGCAAGATGGTGAGGCTCCAGAGTATGGGCTACTACCTCAACTATCTCAGGTAAAAGTAGCATCTTCCGTATCAAAGTCAGCTCAGGCTCAGTAGTCAGCAAGGCAACATCCCCATCCCCGTAGTCAATTCCCCTTTGCTGAGCTAAACGAAGGATACTGGCAATGCGAGCATGGGCATATTGAACATAGTAAACTGGATTGTCTACCGATTGTTTTTTAGCTAACTCCAGGTCGAAGTCCATCTGACTATCAGCCGAGCGGGATAAAAAGAAAAAGCGGCAGGCATCAGCCCCAACCTCCCCAACTACTTCGCGCAAGGTAATGATGTCACCGCTGCGTTTAGAGATACGAACCAACTCATCACCACGACGCAGGGTAACCAGCTGAGAAATTATCACCTTCAGCCGCTCCGGAGCAATACCAAGAGCACCAACCACTACTTTCATCCGAGATACATGACCCTGGTGGTCAGCTCCCCAGATATTAATGACCTTATCAAACTTGCGCACCAAAAACTTGTCGTAGTGATAAGCAATATCAGAGGCGAAATAGGTAGGCGAACCATCGCCACGCACCACGACGTTGTCCTTATCCTCACCCAGAGCCGTAGATACAAACCAGGTAGCCCCTTCTTTTTGGGTAAGATACCCCTTTTTTTCTAAACTAGCTATAGCTCTATGGTAAGTCCCCGTAAAAAGATGGGTTTCACTGAACCAGTTATCAAACTCCACACCTAAGGATTTAAGGTCGTTTCTTATTTGGGTAATCATCATCTCAAGACCAATATTTTTTAAAAAATGTAGCGCATCTTTTTCAGGCATTGACAGATATTTATCGCCGTCTTTGCTAATTATCTCTTTCGCTAAGTCAACCATATAGCCACCGAGGTAACCATCGGTGGGCACCTCAGCCTCAATACCCAGACACTGCTGATAACGAGCCCAGAGGGTGCGATAAAAGGCATCTACCTGACTGCCGGCATCATTAATATAATATTCTTTCTCCACCTTATAGCCAGTAGCCGTAAGCACGTTAGCTAGAGCGTCACCCAGAATAGCACCACGACCATGCCCGACATGAAGTGGTCCGGTAGGATTGACACTAACAAACTCTAACTGCACCCGGCTGCCCCGTCCCAGGTCAACGTTGCCATAAGCATCACCAGCCGCCAATATGGAATCAACCTGACCGGTCAACCAATCGGTCTTAAGGGTAAAGTTAATGAACCCAGGTGGTGCCACAGTAATGGTATCAATCTCAGGACTGGGAACTATAAGCCCGACCATATCCTCGGCGATAACTAAGGGGCTAACACCGGTTGCCCGGGCTAACTTCAGGGGAAAACTTGAGGCATAATCTCCGTGTTCCGGGTTCTGGGGACGCTCTACGGCGACCTCAGGCAAGGCAACCGAAGGCAGCTTACCCAACTGCTGGGCCTGGCTTGCCGCCTGCGCCAGCATCTCTATCAACTTTTGTTTAACCATTAATATCCGGCTCTAGCCTCCTCCATGCCCAAATTATAGCACAATGCTGATTGAAAGAGACAGCTCAAAATACCCTTACTTACAGGCTAGACAGGAAAAACCGAAGTTTCACATTGGTAAAGAGGGCTAACTCCAAACTCCGCTCCATTGTATTCTATCTTATTTATGTCACCTGCTCAATGGTGCGGATACAGGGTGGAATATCCTGCTGCCGGTTAGGTCATCCAGGAACTTTTTGAGCACAGATATGTATTTATCGGCTTCAGAGCGGTCGAATTTGACCACCTTGTCAGCTATTTCCTGGCAATAATCGCACTGACTGCACCCGGATAGGCAATCCTGTTTCTTAAAGAAATCAATAAAACCTTCTAGAGCCTGGTTGTCAATGTAGACCTTTGGTGGCGAAGCTATTGCAGCGGTTTGTGTGCTGGATAGATTTGGCGTTGTATTAATGGTCTTCGGGCTAAAATTGTTTAAAATATCGTACAGGTTTCCTTGGTAATGAAGTGAGGAATATGCTGTAGCAGCATCTATAATCCACTTCGTAGGCATTGCTCTACCGCCGATTTTGAAGAAATCAATGCCCATTTCTTGATAAATATGTATGTCTTCAGGTCTTATCCAACGAGATTTAATAAATTGAGAGGTATCACTGATACTGCTCAAAGCACAGTGAAGTACACAGTAATCCATATAGAAGCCATTAAGCGGGTTGTAGCTTTGACTAGCATGCCCCAGGGTATTGTTGTGATAGTACTCGTAAGGACACTGATAAAGACAACTGGTGTTTGTCAGTACACCGAGCTCACAGTTTACCGCACTTCTAATAGCCTTGAGTAGTTTGAAATCCCGGTTTATGTTGGAGTGCAGGTTAATGGAGTCAGCTCCCAGAGATTCAAAAAACTTAGCCCGGGCTACGCTGTTTACGTGAGCTATGGTTGATACCTCTACTCTAAGATGAGGAAACTGAGTCTTTATAAGCTCTAGCAAGTATGGGATAGCCACAATGACGCTATCCACCTCGGCATTGCTGAGCCACTCCAGGTGTTGGAGTAATTCCCGATGAGTATCCTCCTGCCACTCCATGTTATTCATGCATGGAGCATTAAGAAGGTAATTAAAGGTTAAGCCTGCGGAATGAGCTAACTCGATATATTCTTCCGCCTGCTTTGTTGCTATTTGGGGGATGTCAGGTCCTGCGCCTCCACTGCCCAACATCGAAGTGGGCAAAACACCATATATTTGAATATTTGCCTTAATCTGGCTCAGAGGAAGTATCAGTTCCCTATCCCAGTTCGCGGGCACTAATAAACGCATATTTATTTCGCTTTATGGCTACAGTTTAAGCCTTGCGGCACAACATGTAGCCTTATTAGTATATTTACACTTTGAGCCTGGTATTGGCAAGAACTCAAAGAATAATTTGTAGCATAACATTCAGCCTTATAATATACTATGAAGGCAAAGAGTTTGTCAATAGGCAGAAAAAGGGACCCCCCCCCTGGTATTTAACTGTCTTTCTGTGAGGAGGTAATATGAATCTAAAACAGATACTGGAGATAACTGCCGGTGAAGTGCCGCAAAAAACAGCTATCGTTCTTGATTCCCAGAGGGTTACCTATAGGGAGTTAAGTGAAGCTTCAAACAGAATAGCCAATGCTCTTATAGGGCTGGGATTAGAAAAGGATGACCACGTCGCTATTTTAATGTCTCACAGTCCTGAGTGGGTTATCAATTATTTTGGAGTTATTAAAGCTGGTGGCGTAGCCGTGCTCCTTAGCTCCAGGCTCAAAGCACCTGAGCTTGATTCTTTATTGCGTGATTCCGATGCCAGAATCCTCATTACTGAAAAGAGGTTTTCCCAGATGCTTTCGGCTGTTTTGCCCAGCCTCCCCCAGCTAAAGCGGGTTCTGGAGGTTGATGGAGGCCCTTATAAAACGATGGTAGCTGATAGTTCTGCCGTACCGCCTGATGTTGATATAGATGATAAGGATAAGGCTACTATCATATATACCTCAGGGGTGTTGGGGAGGCAAAAGGGGGTGGTGCATACTCATGCTTCCCTTCTGGGAACTCCAAACATAGTCTCCGCGGGTGTAGGGCGGGGCAGAGACGATGTGGTTATAGATACGGTTCCTTTCTTCTACCTTTTTGGATTAAGCGAGGTCCTGTTTGGTTCCATAATAAAAGGGTCCACGGTGGTAATAATCCCTCAATTCACCCCCAGAGTTGTTTTAGAGGCAATAGAGAAAGAAAGGGGTAGCATCCTTTTTGGGGTTCCGGCAATCCATAACGCTTTAGCTATGCTACGGGAGGAGGTCATCAAGGGATATGACCTTAGCTCACTGAGGGTGGCCTCTAGTGCTGGGGCGAAAACCTCTCCTCGCCTGATGAAGATGCTGGAGGATAAGCTCGGTTTAACCCTCTGTGAGACGTATGGTCTTTCGGAGCTTTCGGTCGTTTCTATGAGTACCATTGACGACCAAAAACTAGGGACGGTGGGCAAGCCAATTTGTGACCTTAAGATAGTAGATGACAGTGGTGCGGAAGTGGCTACGGGTGAGATAGGCGAGGCTCTGTTCAAAGCTCCCTGGATGATGAAGGAATACTATAAGGCGCCTGACCTCACGGCTCAGGTCATTAAAGATGGCTGGTTTCACACCGGAGACTCGGTCAGGATGGATGAAGATGGTTATGTTGAGTATGTGGAGAAGAAATCGTTCATAGTAGTGACCCCAGCAGGGCTAAAAATTTCCCCCTGGGAGGTTGAGGATGTGCTTTTGAGGCATCCCGGTATTGCTGAAGCCGCCTATGTGGGGGTTGGAGATGCCTGCAGTGGGCTGGTGCCCACGGCTTTTATAG
>JAUWIC010000074.1 GCA_030605575.1 Dehalococcoidia bacterium | reverse complement strand
ATGTAACGACTTGGGTCTAATTGCTCAGGGCACTCCAGTGATGATAACAATGGCAAAACAGGGTATCCCAGCCCGTCTGACAAGGAACGAGCTATCTCTGGTTCATTAGCCAGTCCCCCGGAGACAAACATAGGCGTACTCTGGTCAAGAGGCTTATCCTTATAATTGGAATTATAAAATTTGACGGTTCTATCAATCTCATCTCTTATCATCGGCAACTTCTCTTGCCAGGATAGTGCTTTACTAGGCAGGGGAACGGTGCGGATAGGCTGGGGAATTCCATCTGCCATAATTATAATGTCAAGTTCATTTGGCTCGATATTGACAATTATTGCCGTCGTTTCCTTTATCACCCTGGCTAAGGCTAAGGGTTTTAAGTCCATAAGATATGGTTTAAGCTTGGCCCGATGCAGTGTTTTGACCATGGCATCCGCGGTCTTACGAGGTATAGCAATCAGGTAGACCTGTGTTTTCCCCTCTGGGGCGGGAATAGTTTGCCACGAAATATAAAGCTGCTCTACAGGTACCGGCAGCACTCTTTTCGCCTCTCGCATTACCGCTTCAGCCAGCATTGTTTTAGGTAACTGAGGAAAAGTAAGCGGTCGTGATAGACAATGGAGACCACTCAAGCCAACGATGACCTTCTTTGCCTTTACCTTCTCGGCTTTAAGAAGTTGCTTAATCTTGCTGGCAACTTCTGCCTCCTTGATGACCACAGCGCTCTTAACTAAGCCTGGCTCCAGTGGCACATCAGCCCATTTTCTTACCCGGTTACCCTGGGTTACCAGTAAGCGGATGCTAGCGTCATCAACATATAGGGTAACAATCTTTTTAGCCATAGCTATTCATCACCTTGAAAAGTATAAATATGTAGTTGGATATTAGCTGATGCTGTCTCCTCACAGGTCGTTTCAGGGATGTTCATTGCTACTGATTTGACGATACCGGTGGTAAAGTCGTGATTCAAGCTGCCGACAAAACTAATTATATCGGCGACATCACCCTCAACGGTTACCGTAAGGGGTAGAACTGAACAGGTAATTCCACCCAAGCTGTCACTGGATAGTTGTGATGAGCTAATCTCGGTTATTTCCACACCAATGGCCTCAGCAATATCAAATAGGGTACCGGAGACAGCAATGCTCCCCGTGGACTGAGAAAGTGCAGCCTTGGCAGTCTCAAGCTGTGATATGGTTTGACTAAGCTGCTTCTCCAATTGCACCTGTTGGGCAGAAATTTCTTCATTATTTTGG
This sequence comes from Dehalococcoidia bacterium, assembly GCA_030605575.1. Lineage (GTDB taxonomy): Bacteria > Chloroflexota > Dehalococcoidia > Dehalococcoidales > E44-bin46 > E44-bin46. The sequence continues at coordinate 5,148 of JAUWIC010000074.1, read as the reverse complement.
GAGTTCTCAAGCCTCATCGCGGCTATAGAGAGTTCCTCATGCAGCTGCTCTTGCTCGTCAACCTGTTGGCCGCGAGCTAGCCACAGGCCAGCAAATATTGCAATAGCAATGCCAGCAATCAAAATGAACCCGCTTTTTTTACTTAGCTTCAATGTTTACTCCTAACCTAGTTGTCCGTAGATAGAATAAATAGCTGAGAATAAGGACAAGGCGATAAAAGCCACTATCAGACCTATGACTCCCGTCATAGCCGGTTGGATAAATGAGATAAGGGAACCGGTTCTGTCATCGGCCTCAGTCTCGTAGCTTTGAGCCGCAGCCGATAGAGCAATATTGAGATTACCGGTTTCCTCTCCGACCTTAACCATCTGCACCATCATCGGCAGAAAAAGGCGGTTCTTTCCCATAGGTTTAGATAAGCCTTCGCCTTGAATCATATCTTGCTGGACATCAGTAAGTGCCTTAGCCATTACACTGTTGCCACAAGCCTGAATGACCTGGGGCATAATTTCAGTCAAGGGCAAGCCGGCGCTATATAGTAAGGATATGTTTCGGCAACACTGGGCAAGTTGACTAAGATGCATCACCCGCCCTATTAGCGGTAACTTAAGGAGTAGGCCATGCACCTTGTATTTTCCACTCGGACTCCGCATATAAACAAGAAACACGCCAACGATACCCAATACTGCCAACAGGATATACATCCCCCAACCCCGCAGCGTGCCAACAAAGCCAAAAACCATCCTGCTTATCGCTGGTAACTCGGTACCAAGCGAAGAATACAGGCTATTAAAAGCCGGGAAAACAAAGGCGACCAATAGAGCCACCACCACCACGGCGACAACACCAACAATGATTGGATACCTAAGGGCACTTTTAACATGTTTGGCGGTAGCGGCGTGCTTCTCCATATAATCAGCTATCTGTCTCAGCATCGTCTCAGGATTTCCGGTCCGTTCACCCACGCTCAGTAACCGGCAATAAATCGGGGAGAAGATTTTAGGGTGCTTAGCCAGAGCTGCCGAGAGCTGGTTACCACTACGAAGCTCAGAAACTACTTGCCCCAAAATCTTCTTAAGATTACGCTTGGATGTCTCACCCCGCAACAACTCCAGAGCAGTAATAATATTTATGCCGGCTTCAAGAAGCAAAGCTAGCTGACGGCAAAAGAGTATTATCTCCGCCGGTTTTGTTCGGGAAAAGCTTGCCGATAGCTTATCCAGGCTCAGAAGCTGGGCACGCGGTTTGAGGCTAATTACCCGGTAACCAGCATAAGCCAACAGGTCGGTTACCGCCTCTTCGCTGGCCGCCGATACCTGACCTCTGACTACCTCCCCACCCTCGTTACAGGCTACATATTGATAAACCGTTTTAACCTCACCTCCGATTTATTTCATCTTGATTGCTCTCTAGCCACCCTAGAGAGCCTATTACTATTCTATAGAGTAGGTATTACGTAAGACTTCAGAAGGGGTAGTGATGCTTGCTTTGACTTTGAACATTCCGTCTTTCATCAACGGTATCATCCCCTCTTTAATTGCCTGAGTTCGTAGTTGACTGGCTGTGGTACCACTTAGCAACCTGGTCCTTATCCCGTCACTCATATACAATATCTCAAAGATTCCGGTCCGTCCCAGGTAGCCAGTATGGCTACATGTATTGCAACCGCTACCACAGAGGAATTTATCTCGCTCCTCACCCGTTTCATTGCTATACGTCATGCGCTCAACCAAAGGGACATCAATTGAGTGAGCACAGTAGGGGCAAATCTTGCGTAACATGCGTTGAGCCACTACCCCAATAAGCGCTGAGGATACTAAATATGGCTCAATACCTAAATCAAGGAGGCGAAAGACCACACCTACAGCATCATTGGCGTGGATTGAGGATAGAACCAGATGCCCGGTGAGAGCTGACTGGATAGCAATACTAGCTGTTTCGGCATCACGTATCTCACCGACCAGTATCACATCGGGGTCAAGACGCAGTATTGACCTAAGGCCACCGGCAAAAGTAATGCCCGCCCGAGCATTAACCTGAATCTGATTAATGTCCTTAAACCGATACTCTACGGGGTCTTCAATAGTAATGATGTTCTGTCCAGTGTGGTCAAGCTGATTGATCGAGGCATAAAGAGTTGTAGTTTTACCGGCACCGGTAGGACCGCTAACTAGAATCATACCATAGGGAACTTTCAGCATCTTTTCATACTTTTCCAGACTTTCGGGGAGAAAGCCTAGCTCAGACAGCCCTAGAGTAGCTCGGGATTTATAGAGAAGTCGCAATGATGCCATCTCACCATTGACAGTCGGTGCTGTTCCCACCCGAATATCCATTGACCGGCCTTTAGCCTTGATGGAAAACTGGCCATCCTGAGGACGATGTTGGTCAGCAATATTCATATTAGCTAGGATTTTAACTCGAGAAATAAGCAGACTAGCTGCCACCGATGGCAACGATAGCGTATCCTGAAGGGTACCATCAATGCGATAACGCACTCGCAGCTTATCCTTATCTGGCTCAAGATGAATGTCAGATGCCCGAGATTTTACCGCCTCATCTATGATGAGGGTAAGCGCCCGAGCTACCGGGGCGTCACTAGTAGCATCAAGGCTAATTTGTTCATCCAGCGTCTTATTCGGGAATGAGATATTAGAAATCTGCTTCTCTAGTTCGTCGTAGGCTCTATAGTTGAAATCGATAGCTTCTTGGACTTCCTCAGCACTAGCTCTCTCAGTTTCTATGCGCATCTGGCACTGGGTTGCCAAAGCTTCTAGGGCAAAGATGTCTTCAGGGTTGGCCATAGCTACCCGCAGAGTATTATCAGTTATTACCAGGGGTATGGCGGTATATTCTCTGGCCATTGCCTCAGGAATCAGTTGTAATGCTTCGGGCTCAGACAACCGCTTTAACAACATACCTCGAGGTTCTTCTGGTTCCTTCAAAGGTTGATTTTTCATTGCCAGTTCCGCTCCTGTCGGTAATGCCAACCTTGGCTAACAAACTTATATTATATAAGTGCATCCCTTATTGACAATAGCCCTTTCGTCATAGGTAAAAAGGGTATACGTAAGGGATAGGGTTATCCTTAAACGATGGGAAAAGAACCAGCTTTGGGGGACTCTCAGGCAGAAACCTGAGAACAAGGTGATACCGACGAAGAGACGGGGGCACAGCTGTCATGGGGTACAGGTGTTATTTTGGCTGGTGTGGATTATGATGAGGAAATATTATGTCATCTAGTGGTAGGGCAGATTGGCCAGGCTTACTTCAAATGCCTTTTCCGATAGTAACCATAATGCCAAGCCCCCCATACTAATAATATGAAAGCGGCAGTAAGCCCGGCAATTAGCCACCAGTTGACCCACACTGAGGTCTGGAATTCTCCGCTCAAGCCACCTATCTCCACGACGTAGTGACCTGGCTCATTGCCTGGAATACTGAAATCTACCGCCTGGCTCTGCCCCGGGCTAAGGGTAATGTCTTTGGTGTCCCGTGTCTGCCCATTTATCTTGAGATTGGCAACATAGCTGCCTGCCTGCCCACCATCATTACCCACATTGGTAGTCACGGTAACGCTTCTCCCCGCGCTTACCGCAAAAGTGAGGGCGCCCCACTCTATCTTCTCCCAACTGGGCACAATGGTTAAGTCACTGGCCACAAAATGGGCATGTGGCGGCGGTGGCGGGGGTGGCAGAGAAGGAGTTGGTGGTGGAGGTGGTGAGGGTGGAGGCAGTTCTGCCAGTATGGTGAATAATGAGAACTCACCCGCCAGGCCGGTTGCCCTACCAATCTCAGCCACTCTACCGGTGTCAGGTGGTAGTATAACCCAACGGCCCTCCTCCTCATCATAATAGGCGACAATTGGTGAGGAGACACCCTCGGGCAGTTCACCAGGGTCATAGCTCAATATCACTGTGATTGGCGGGTCGAGGGTAACCAGAGGACATGTTGGGCAATCTGGGTCTTGGCAATTTTCATCCAAATACCCGATAAAGTCATAAACCGGACCTATTATTGTCATACCCTCTGGAGGTGGTGGCGGTTCCTCAACCAGACTCATCACTATTATTTCTGGATAGTTGCCACATCCCGGATACTCACCACAAATTACCGCCGTGTCAACATCAATCACCAAGAAATGTATCTCATTGGGGTCAGTGGGCAAATAGTCTTTGAGAACCTCATTGCCACAGCAGCTGAGCCTTAGCGTGGTTATCTCACCCAGCATGTCCACGTCGAGATAACATCTGAGCATCACTGGCCCACCACCACCCCCACCACCGGGTGGAGGTGGTGGAGGGGGAGTAACTAAAGCAAGGCCAAAATCGGCATCAAGGAAATTTGAAGCTATTACTGCTACGACTGACGTGGGGGTTGTAGCAGTATAGCCTGCTAAATCCGGGTCGGTAAGATCCAGTTCAACAGTATAAAATCCTACTGGCTTGTCAAAGAAGAAATAGTTGCCAAAGAAATCGGCCTCTGTAGTATCAAGAGTAGTTTCACCATTTTCGTCCATCAGAATCACCGTGACAAAAGGAATGCCCGTTTCTCCTTCATCATACTCCCCATTCCCATTGGCATCATCCCAGACCAAATCGCCAATAACCCCGTCAGGATTAGGACCAAAACCAAAATCGGCATCAAGAAAATCCTCGTACGCTGCTAACGAGACATTCATTGGATCATTGTAAGTAGTAGAAAAATAGCCGGCCGGCATATCACCATTTGCTTCGTCCACATCTACAATGTAATCACCCGCTTCTAAGTCAGGAAACAGATAATAACCATTAGCATCGGTTTCGGTAGTAGCTATTAAGCTACTGTCAGTTGCGTTTAATAAAGCTATAGTAATATTGGCTATCCCACCTTCACCGATATCTTTTGTGCCGTCTCTGTCTACATCAGCCCAAACAAGATCTCCAATTGACCCGACGCTGTCTACCGTGGTCTGGGTGGTGTTGGTGTCATCCGGACCGGTCTGGTCTGAGTTTATGGTGGCATAGTTTTCTATCTCCGTCCCATTAGCTAGAGGTGAGACGATGTCAGCAGTGAAGTGCACCACACCTCCACTACCAGCAGCCACTGCCCCTATTGTCCAGGTTATCGTCCCAGCACTATATGACCCTCCATCCTGGGGAATAACAT
>JAUWIC010000071.1 GCA_030605575.1 Dehalococcoidia bacterium | reverse complement strand
TCAAGCCCGACGAGCCGACATCCGCTACCGCCCAGCGTCCGACGCCAAGCCTCAGTTTGTCCATACTCTGAATGGCTCAGGGCTAGCCCTGCCCAGGGTTCTCATCGCCCTAATGGAAAACTACCAGCAACCCGACGGCAGCATCTTAATCCCCGAAGCCCTCCAGTCTTATGTTGGGGCGAAGGTGATTAAGTAAAGAGAATTTTTGACGCTTGTAGTCCAACTCTTTATACTTAAACTGGTGGAGGGGTGTCCGAGTGGTCTATGGTGACGGTCTTGAAATCTGTCACCAGGTGTCCCAAAGGGTGCTTTTACGTTCAAATTAGAACTTTTGTGTCAATTGACTAAAACCCGTTTTGTGCGTAGAATACCAACCAGTGTTAACCCGTTGTAGCCTGTCCGTTAGCTAAATGTTAGCTATTTTTTGCTTCAGTTTGAACGTAAAATCCGTAGTAGCAACCGAATTCATTGAAGGCATAAACCCTACCTAACGGCTTGACCTTCCACCAGGCTAAGCCGTAGAAGTGTACTATTTTTGATCAGAAGGAATAGCCGGGGGTCATGTTTCTGAAGCTTTGGAGTATAAGTTAATTCTATACCTAGTTCCTTTGCTTTTTCCCTCAGGGTCTGACAAATGTTTCTACTGCATCATAATGGCGAGCGACGTAACCTTGAAGATATTGTTCAAACTCAGCCTATCGCCTTTCACTATCACTTTCTAATTCAGGAGCTAACTTCACGCAACAAAAAGATTAATTGTGTGATAGCTCTCACCTGACACCAGTCATCCGCCGAATCCCCGGTGACCAGCACCAAGCTCCCATTTTATTATTACCCGACCTGAAAATCTATTACATTTCCATTTTTTATAATGGTTGTTGAAATGCAGTTTTTACATTTTTTATATCTACTGAAGGGGGGGCTCCCCCCCCCGCCGTTAGCTTCGATTCCGGGGGAGAAACTTAGTGAAATAACCAGGTAAACCCCATATGGTAAACGATAGGGTAAACGCTATGGTAATCCCTATGGTAATCCATACATCAAAAACCTAAATGAGGCATGTAAAGCTATCAGTCTAAATATACGACTTCTACGCTGCACAATTTTGTCATTTGTTCAGCAGATACGAAGCTTGGTATGTACAGAGAGTGCGCTTGCTACACTAAGAGCAGACGATGGGGGGTAATCAATATAACGGTCTACGGTAGCGGTTCACTAGAAGCGTCTAGTTCATTCATGGCTCTCGAAGGAAAATAATTCCCTCAAAGTAATATCAAGAGCCATCGCTATGGCTGCGATATTCCTCAATGATGGATTCCGCTCTCCCCTCTCAATACCACCAAGATACGTGCGGTGGACACCTATTTTGAATGCCATCTCCTCCTGAGACAATCCCCTTGCCAGTCGTAGCTCTCTCACTCTTTTCCCAAACTGACGTTCTACTTCCTTCATCTACTATCTCAGCCAGGCGAGATACTTGACTAAATCATATGTTGTTGTATACTATGAGTCTACAGACTATAAGTATCATTAAATAACCAAACGGAGGTCTATACGATGTGCAAGATAGGAATTGTAGGATTTCTACTCGTAGCACTTGTTCTACTTAGCGGGTGTGTTCCTGCCACAACACCCCCGCCAGTATCACCACCGGCTGTAGCACCGCCGCAAGAACCAGCACCACCAGAAAAAGAGGCGCCAGAGCCTTCACAAGAAGAGTTATGGTCTTGGGAAGAGCTATCGATGCAAGACATACGTAACCAAGTGACGATTCTTGAATGGCCGACTGAAGCCCACATCGGGGAGAATATAACGGTGAGAATAAAGACAGGGAGCGAGGAGTTCTGGGCTTGGCTTGAGCAGGAAGTAATTAATAGAAAGGAATATGATTCAATCTGGCTTGACCCTTATTATTCCTTATATCTCATGCCAGCAAGGGGGTTAATACCTTGTGCTGTAATTGGATTGGCAGAACCGGATGAGAATCATGAAGTCTGGTGGTATGGGCCTATACCTACATCGGCTGAGGGAGAACCGATTGAGCCTGGCACATGGAAACTGATCGTAGAGATAGGTGACCCATTAGGCTCAGTCGATACTATTGTTGAGCGCAACATCATAATTAAACGGTGAAACGGGAAATTAGGTCTCTGGCTGAAAAACCTGGTGTTAGCCAGTGTGATGAATGTCCCCAGTCTCCTATATCTTCAAGGGCAATGTGCACCATAGCTCAGCGGAATATATTGTAATTATCCCCACCTCATAGTGCTGTTTTCTTTTGTCTTACTGGGGGCTGAGGGAAGCTGTTAGCATGTTCACAAGGCGGATGTTGAACAGGGTAACAAACTGGCTTTTAGCCCACTTCGGAATATGTAAGACAAAACAATCCGATGGATTGTTGGCGACGAGCATGCAAGGTATAGTCGTTAGAGAGTAAGGCTTTAATAACTGAAGAGTACATCAACTTTGCCGTATCAGGTTTCCCATTTTTACATATAAGATACAGGGCCCTCATTTTAGGTAGCTTGTCGATAGGGCAGAACATGATGGCCGGTTTTGGGTACCAGCTTCGAGATACCGTGGGTTCTTTATGAACGGTAGACTTGCATTTGCTACCGGGTTATTGTATCCTATAGAAAACTTAATAGGCGGCTCAGAGGTGCCTGAGATAATTCAGGCATAATCGGAGAGCAAGTCGGTGAGAATCCGACGCAGTCCCGCCTACTGTGAGTGGTAGATAATTTCTACCACAAGCCAGAACGCCGAACCTCTGGGTATTCTCAGGCCTCCGCGGAGAAAGGGGGTGGGATAATGACCAAGGTTAGGTGAGAAATCCCCCCTTGCTGTATTAAGCAGAGGGGGATTTTATTTTAGCCAAATAGTTTTATCCCCAACAATAATTTAGCAGTTTGGAGGTATCTAATGAGACTGATGCGACTTGGTATTAGTGCCATTCTATTGAGCCTGTTGGTTATTATGTTTACCGGATGTCAGTCGGAATTCGTGCCCGGGACCTATATTGATGACATGGGTAGAGGGGTAAGCATAGATAAGGTGCCACAGCGGATTGTGTCTCACGTGCCCAGTATAACCGAGACCCTTTTTGCTCTTGGTTTGGAGGAAAGGGTGGTTGGAGTCAGCGACTATTGCGATTATCCTGAAGAAGCTAAGTTAAAACCCAGCGTCGGCAACTATTTTAACCCCACCATTGAACTGATTGTCGCTCTAGAGCCCGATTTGGTTCTGACTGATGGGCATAGCGAGAGCATCAAAGGGCTTGAGGTTTTAGGCATCACCTTTTTTGCTATAGACCCTAAGGACATTGATGGTATCCTTGAAGATATTGAATTACTGGGAAAGATTACCGGAGTGGAGAAGAAAGCTAAAGCATTGGTTAGTGAGATGAATGGCGGCCTGGCTCAGGTTGTTTCCCAGGTGGAGAATGCTCCTAAAGTCAGAGTCTTCTATGTGTTTGATGCTACTGACCTAAACAATCCCTGGACAGCAGGTCCCGGCTCATTTGCTGATGCTCTCATTAAAATGGCTGGTGGAGAAAATGTTGCTGCTAAGGCTCAGGATGCTTGGGTGCAATTCAGCATTGAGCAATTAGTTAGCTCTGACCCGGAGATTATCATGATTGATGCCAGCCACGGAACAGCAGTAATATCAGAGGAAGAGTTGATGGCACACCCTGCCTGGCGAGGAGTAACCGCAGTGAAGCATGGTAGAATTCATATAGTTAATGGTGACCTTGTCAATCGTTCTGGACCTCGCATTATTCAGGGTTTGGAGGAGATAGCAAAAATCATCCATCCTGAGCTGTTTCCAACCGAAGTTTTATACCAAGTACCTGCTTATTAAAGAAGAGATGTCTGAGCTTTTATCAAAAATAATTGGGATGATAAAGCCCCTAGATGGAAGTGCAATGGCTGAAGCCCGAGCCAGGCAGAACCTCTTGACCAAACCACAGGGCAGTCTGGGCAGACTGGAGGAGCTGTCGATTCAACTGGCTGGCATTCAGGGCAGACCCATTCCTCAAATCAGGCACAAGGCAATTATCACTATGGCTGGTGACCACGGGGTGGTGGCTGAAGGAGTAAGTGTCTACCCTCAGGAAGTAACCGCTCAGATGGTTTACAATTTCCTTAGTGGTGGAGCCGGAATAAATGTTATCGCCCGTCAGGTAGGAGCCAGAATTATTGTGGTGGATATGGGGGTGGCAACTGAGATGGAAGCCAACCCACGACTTTTGTCTAGGAAGGTTGCTTTAGGCACCCGGAATATGGCTCTAGGTTCGGCTATGACCACCGAGCAGGCAGTTAAGGCGATAGAGACTGGGATTGAAGTGGTGGCGGGCGAGGTGGCTAAGGGTCTGGATATAGTGGGCACTGGTGATATGGGGATAGGTAATACCACTGCCAGCAGCGCTATCTATGCGGTTATGCTGGCAAAACCGGTGGCTGAGGTAACCGGTCGGGGCACTGGCATAGCCGATAACCAGCTTAGGCACAAGATAGAAGTAATAGATAGAGCTTTGGCGGTGAACCGCCCTAACTCTAACCAGCCGTTGGACGTACTGGCAAAGGTGGGTGGCTTTGAGATGGGTGGCTTGTCCGGGGTGATGTTGGCTGCGGCGGCTCACCGTATTCCGGTAGTAATTGATGGCTTTATTTCTGGGGCAGCAGCTCTTATTGCCACCGCACTATCACCGGGATTGAAGGATTTCCTTATTGCGGCTCACGTTTCAGCTGAGACAGGTCACTCCCTTTTACTCAGGCATTTAGGGCTTAAGCCCTTGTTGGATTTGGACATGCGTTTAGGTGAGGGCACGGGTGCTGCCCTGGGAATATTTCTGGCTGAGACTGCCGCCAGGGTTCTGGGTGAGATGTCTACCTTTACTGAAGCCGGAGTATCGGAAAGGAATGAGCTAGGCGATTGAAATTTTTAGCCGCACTAAGCTTTCTAACCATTATACCTGTGCCCCGGCGGCGTGAGGTTAGCTCTGAGCAATTAGGAAGCTCTATAGTTTGTTTTCCGGTAGCCGGTATTATTATTGGCCTTATTTTGGCTGGATTGTACTGGCTTTTGCGTCTTGTCTTACCTCCGGCGGTGGTCAGTGGGCTGTTGCTTGTTTGCCTGGTGGTGCTCACTGGTGGGCTTCATCTTGATGGCTTTGTTGATACTTGCGACGGAATAGCTAGTCACAAGACCCCAGAGGCTCGGCGGCAGGTAATGCGTGATAGCCGGGCTGGTGCTTTGGGCATGGTGGGCGTCTGCTGCTTGCTGATAGTTAAATATGTTTCACTAAATAGTGTGCCTGAGAACCTAATGATGACCACCCTGGTGCTTATGCCGGTAGTAAGTCGCTGGGCAATGGTCTACGCTATCTTCGCCTATCCCTATGCCAGACCATCAGGTCTGGGGAAGGTATTTAAGCAGGCGGCTAGTCGGCGTAGATTAGCCATAGCCACGCTGGTAGTTTTGGCGGTGGCTATTCCTTGGTTTCGATTGGCAGGTCTTGTTATAATGCTCGGTGTCTGGGTTATAGTAGTGGCTATGGCTGCCTATCTAAAGCGCAAATTTTCTGGTCTCACCGGCGATACCTACGGGGCGATAAATGAGGTGGCTGAGGTCAGTGTGCTTATTCTGGTTTGTCTTTTGGCCTATAACCACTGGTTAGGGTTAGCTTAGAGAACATTATGGCTAGATTACTTTTGGTAAGGCATGGCGAGACTGAATTAAACAGTGCTGAGAGGTATTGGGGGCAGAGTGATGTTAAGCTGAGTCCTCTTGGGCTTAGACAGGCTGAGAGGTTGCATGACCGCCTGGCAGCACAGAGGATTGATGCTATTTACTCTAGTGACCTGCAGCGAGCTTGGGTAACAGCCAAGACTATTGCCTCTAGACACCAGCTGGATGTTACCATCTGTGCTGAGCTACGTGAGATTAACTTCGGTAAGCTTGAAGGTTTGAATTTTGAGGAGAGTAGCCAGCTTTTTCCTGAGTTCGCCGCTAAGTGGAAGACTCAGAGGAGCACCAACATAGAATTTCCCGGTGGTGAAAGCCTTGACCAGCTTCATAGTCGGGTTAGTAATTTCGTGGGTAGGCTGAAGAAACGTAAGGCTGAGGAAACGGTACTCATTGTGGCTCATGCTGGAGTTCTACGTAGCCTCGTATGTCAGCTAATGGCGATAGAACTACGGTATATATACCAGATTCGCCTTGATTTGGCTTCGCTTAGTATCTTAGAGACATATCCCACGGGGGCAATACTGAGCCTGTTAAACGATATTTCTCATTTGGGATAGATTTACTGACTAAAAACCTAGCCGAGATAGAGGGAGGGAAAGAAGAGTGAGTAACGGGGAGTTTGAGAGGGGCGAAGCCCCTCTCAAATAAAATACTAAGTCCTAAACACTAAACTTTAGGGATTTAAATTTTGACTTTATTTAGGATTTAGAAATTAGAGTTTAGGATTTCACGAAAGAAGGGGGTGAGGTCATAAACATCTTAATCACTGGTGGCGCTCGTAGTGGCAAAAGTCGTTTCGCCCTTGAGCTTGCCCTAAAGTTAGGTGAACCAGCGCTCTTTGTGGCTACAGCGGTGGCTGGCGATGAAGAGATGCGGCAGCGTATTGAGGAGCATCAGCGGGCAAGGCCATCAGCTTGGCGCACCCTTGAAGTTACTACCCATGTAGGTAGCCAGATTTCCCAGCAAATCGGTGAGGCTCAGGTGGTAATTGTAGACTGCATCACCCTCTTGGTCAATAACATTCTTAGCCAGTATAGCCCCCAAACCAGTGCCTCTGTTGTTGAGCAAGAAGTTACCAGCGAAATTAACGAGTTGGTAGAGTGTATCAACCACACTAAGGCCAGCTTCATTATTGTTACCAATGAGGTTGGTACGGGGTTGGTGCCGGCTAATAGAATGAGCAGGTTGTATCGTGATTTACTAGGTAAGGCAAACCAGCTGCTGGCTCAGCAAGCTGATGAGGTTTATTTAACACTCGCGGGCTTACCAGTCCAAATAAAACCCGGCCAACATTTCCGCCCCATTCGATCTGATTCTAATTAGGTGCCCAAGGAGTAGTTCGACTGGCTAAACAAACTGGCTAATTGTTAACCGATAAGAACTCTCGCTGAGAACTCAAAGGAACTATATTGTACTTCGGGTATATAGAACATCCCTGCAACTACTCCCCTAAAAGCATCATTTTCAAACTGCTTGTATCGGTTGCAAAGATGATTGCTTGAGGTACCTTCTCTTTTGACGAGACTAGCTTGTTTCGATTTTGGGCCCTGGCGGAATTATAACCTCGATTGTATACGATATTATTTTCTTGTCATTTTTAACCAAGGATATCTCCATTGTTCCAGGCTGTGTAATTGGTAGTCCTCCAAGGATCAACATGTTTCTGCTTCTATGTAGACCCTTAAAGTTGTGCTCTAGTGGTTGATCTATAATGATCGATCCTGCTATATCAATACGAAGTCTACCCTTCCACTTTTCGAGGTCTCCTTTTTCTCTCTCTAGAATGCTTAATATAACCATCTTTGGGAATACAACAGGTAAACTCTTGAAATTCAACTGTTCCAGAATGTTGAATGCAGATGCATTATTTGTCCTTTGATCGACTACTACTCCTTCAGCACACAATAACAGTTTTGGTCTTATCATCTTCTATCTCCCTTTGCTGACTTATTAATCGGTACAAATGTACTTAAAACTGCATTTGAAGTCTCCGACTTGGTCTGCTTAAAATCACCTACTACACCTTTAACTTGTCCCTTTATGTAGCTCATAGTTCCTGACCCACGCGTATGAATTTCTTTCAATACTTGTCCTCTACCTTGCCCAGTTATGTAGATTGTGATTCTTGCCTCTCGCCTATAAATATCCTTTAGTTCTTCACCCCATTCAAGTTTTGATAAGTCGAACTTCTTGAATATTTTTATCGCTTCTTTGTAATCATAGAATGTAACAGCTATTAGTACCGCATATGCTTCAACTACATCCTTAATACTCCTCTCATCCTTCTCTGTTCTCTTCTTGTATCCTTCAACTAAGATTTCTGGCTTTTCCGTTTTTGCTAAGTTTTGCAATGAGGTATTCTCTCTGAAATGCTGATAAAGCTGTTCTACAGTATTTGCAAAAAGATACTCTCTTTTTAGTGCCTCTATATCAATTGATATCATTTTGTTATTCTCCAGTAGCGTACTTGTGCAATCGGGCGGTATGGAACATCGTATGCTTGATGATAGACCTCACTGTATTTTCCCCACTTGCTGACCACCCATGGAATCTTAATTCGTTCATCCGAAGGTTTTGATACTACTATTCCTGAGTGCCATATTTCGCCATTATCATTATAATAGATTATAACATCTCCCGGAAGAACTTCGTCCGCATTTTGTATTTCAGTGTATCCATCATCGTCTAATATCATTTGAACAGACTCAGGACCTACCGTCGTTCGTGCACATGCAAAAGTCATTCCGTAGCAGTTATATATTGGGTTTGGTTTGTTTCGTAACTCTGCCCCCCGGTAGTCCCTACTATAATCGGGTATGGCACTCAGCTCACTCGCAGAGAAATCATAGACCTGTCGGTTCTCGATATCGTTCCTGCATCTTGTCTGTATCCTTATTGATTTATAATTAGGTTTACCTGGCACATGAATCACTATCACTTATACCTCCCAATTCTCATTTTTGCAAAGTGTCAGATATTTGCTCTTTGCTAAGTTTAACACTTTATTAATCGCTAGGAAAAGCACGGTCACGAGTTTTAAGTATTGTTCTGCCAACTTTCTGACGAATTGTACGAGTAATAAAGAAGCTGGGTAAATTTAATAAAAATACCCAGCTTCTTTATTACTCTCCCGACACTTATAATGTCAGCTTTGACTCTTTCCTATCCTGAACATCTTAGTCCCGCATACGGGGCACACACCCTGAGTCGCCAGCTTACCGTTTTTCATGGTTATTGCCTTGGCATCCTTCATTTCCCTTTTGGTACGACACTTCACACAATATCCTTGCATTAGGGCTACCTCCTTTTTGCATGGAGAATAAACCATTCCTTACCGGAATGTCAACAATCTCCTTGGATTGCACTTCATAGCCTTTGCTACCTTGCATGTTCACAGGTTGTAGCTCATGCATGTCCTTTTCAGCACACAGCCTTGGCAGTGCGGGCGTCGTGCCTGACACCGCCTTCTTTCGTGCTCTATTATAAGGATGTGGAATTGATAGATATCCTCTGGCAGGACTACTTCCTCTAGTGAGTGATGCGCCTCATGTAGTGAGGCTTTAGGACTGATTAGCCCCAGTCGCTTGGTCACTCGCAAGATATGGGTATCCACGGGCAGAACCGGCATCCCCAGTGAAAAAAGCAATACGCACCGTGCTGTCTTCAGTCCTACTCCGGGTAGTTGCTGAAGCCAACCCTCGGCACCAGACGAGGTAAGCTGATTCAGGAAATCCAGTTCGAGCCTCCCCCGCTTTTGCATAATTTCTTCAAGCGCTTGCTTGACCCTTTGTGCCTTTATCCTCCCCAACCCACCACATTTAATGCAAGATGCAATGGTATCAACATCGGCATCGGCTACATCTTCCCAGTTATCAAAAGAAGCCATGAGTGATTGGAAGGCACCTCTTGAATTTGCATCTGATGTATTCTGGGAGAGGATAGTTTGGACTAACACCGAAAGCGGGTCATAATCGGATTGCCACTCAGGGACACCATATTCTTCCTTCAAGAGGTCAAGTATCTGCCTAATCCTCTGTTTGATTAAAGCGTCAGTCATTTCTTAAGCTAGACCCCTTGTGGCTTCTATTATACCTTTTGAAGCGCTATCATCATACTAGCAAGCTGTGTAGTGCTTGCTCCCACCTTTTTGACTTGTTGATGTCAGGATGTTACACTTTTGCTGTGCTGGGGAAGCAGGGCAGATGTTAGTCCACCGTATACGGGAGGTGAGAGATGGAGCAAACAAAGGTACTTTTAGCAGACGAGAAAGAAATCTTCCGAGAAGGACTAGCTAGACTGTTAGACGAACAAGAACATATTGATGTGGTTTCTCAATGCTCTAATGGAAACGAGGCTATCGAGAAGGTCAGAGAGGCTAAGCCTGATATAGTTTTAATCGATACTGACATCTCTGAATGCGACGGTGTTAAAGCCATTAGGCAGATGAACGAATCATCTCCAGAGGTAAAGGTTGCCGTGCTTACTGATTCTAAAAACGAAGAGGGCCTCTTCTCTTCTATAGACGCTGGAGCCACCGGATATCTCCTCAAAGATATGAAAGTTGGTGACCTTATTGAATCTATTGACTTGATTAGGAAGGGTGAGGTTGTCGTATCTCCTCCTCTCGCTGAAAAGCTTGTTGATAAGTTCACCGAAATGAAACGGAGCGAGGCTGAAGTCAAGGATGGTCTTTCAGACCGGGAACAAGAGATTTTGAAGTTATTAGCTAAAGGGCACACCAACAAAGAGATAGGCGATACACTATTTATTACCGAGAATACAGCCAAGGTTCATGTCAAACACATACTGGGGAAACTGCAGTTGCGTAACCGGCAGCAAGCATCAGTCTATGCTGTGCAGCAGGGATTGGTGACCGAGGTAAAGGATGTAGAAGAAAATCCACGCTAAAGAGACTGATAAATATAGAGCTACCCACAAGGGTTATCACAAGATAACCCTTTTTCTTTGCCTAAATAACTCACATGCAGTATGTCGGCTTTGTCAGAGGTGAGGTAGAATTATGAGACGAGCCTAACCACAAGCCTATATGAAAGTGGAAGCTATAGGAGATGGAGATAGAATACGGGGCTGAAGTAGTAGATAAAAACGGCAAGCTGTTGGGTAAAGTAGACCATCTAATGCACAATACCTGGACTGGCGAAATTAGCAAATTCGTAGTTCGCAGCAAGGTACTCGATAAAAACCTCGTCATTTCAACCCAAGATCTACTTGAGGTGACGAAAACCAAGGTCAGGCTCAATATTTCCATTGACGAACTGAGCTAAGATGCACAACTTGAGAGACATTCTAGAAGACCATCTTGGATTTCAAGCTTAGCCGAAGCTAAATGCCAGCAACAGAATCAAGGGCAGCAGGACTGCTTACCAAAAATTCAGCAATAGGGAAGGAGGACATAGTTCATGCTCACTGCCAGTAATAGGGCGATAGAGAAGCTTAAACAGAAGCTGGTACAGACGTGTTTTGACATGGGTATCGGATTCAAGGTCTTTGTCCAAACCGATGGATCGGGTAAAGAAAACTTTAATATTAAGATTGCCAAGCAACCCCGAGGAGATGAGGTTTTAGACCTACACAGCATCAAGATGTTTCTGGACCCGGCCAGTGCGTCTAAGCTTGGAAACTACGAACTTGACTACCTTGACCAGCCTGATGGTGGATTCTTATTAAGAAATAGAAAAAGTGGGAGGTCGAAATGATAACTGTGACAGATAGTGCCAAAGAACACCTCAAAAATATATTGCTAGCCCATAGTGATGACCTAGATTTTAGCCTGAGGCTGGTAGCAAAGCCAGCCGGTCGGCTTGGCTTCGTGCTAGAGAGCGAGGCAAAAGAAGATGGTCAGGTGATAGAACATGAAGGAGCCAAGGTGCTGGTGGTATCATCTGAGCTTATGTCTGTTGTAGAGGGAATGACTCTCGATATACAAGATACAGCTGAGGGTCCAAAGCTGATCGCTGTTAAAGAAAAGACGGAGTAATAGACAGGTCAGTCAAGCTGAACTCATGGTAAAGGGATAAATAGATTACGCATCCATCTTGTTGAAGACTTCCCCAAGATGGATGCGTGGAGCGAAATGAAGGCGAAGTTAGAGACAGTTGAGATTATCGGCAGGAAGTTTCTGAGGTGCCAGGAAGAAGGTTGCCAGTGGAATGTTGGATGGCTCGGTGGATATGACTGGACAAAAGAGCCAGGCAAGGGCACGAGGCTCTGCAACCTCGGAGCCAAAGCCATGATTGAAACTAATGCAGCACCACCGCATAATTGTCCCCAGCCATCCGCCGTTTTTAAACTGGCCCACGCTGAATTTGAGATGTGAGCACTGCCTAATCGTACATAATTTCACGATATAGCGAACTGTTAATCTAATTTCTGGCTAATAACACCATCTCCCTCTCCAAAGTTGCAACCGCATTCCGCATGGGAAGTATTTATCGTCTAACTCAGCCAGTCAGTGGTTCCTACCAACAAACTCTCTACCACACTTGTTGTGGGGTTAATATTGAGGAGTAATGGCAAATAGCAATGGTTTTCGGTTCTTAATGCTGCATGCCCACCTGCGAGTCTGAACCTACTTGAAGCACACTAGCACACGAAAAAGCAAGTAACAGGCATTAGTGATATAATCAACATGTAACGAAGGCGCTACAGTCCTACCGAAGCTGCGTGCAAGGGTGCGTTTGGAGGGTAGACATGGGACAGAAAGAGCTATATCAACCCATTAAGAAGTGGCTGGAGACTCAGGGTTTTCAAGTCCTTGTCACTGGTGGCGATGAGCAGCAACTGGTAATTCCCATAGGGGATATTCTGCCCACGAGAGTCCACATGGTTCCTGACATAGTGGGAGTAAAAGAAGCTGATAGCAGAGCCGTCATCGTTGAAGTAGAAACCGACCTGCACAAAATTATGGAAGCCATAGGAAAGTGCATGATATTGAAGACGCTTGCAACACTGGTATATGTAGCCTATCCATTGGAATAATGCAAAAGGTTTAAGGTCTTTGAAAAACTGGGCTTGGGACTGCTCGGTGTCTCAGAGGATGAGGTCAAAGAGATTGTCCCAATAATGCCAAAGGAGCCGGGGGAGTTATATAGGGTTTTGGAATTACACCCACTAGATTTCGCCAAAGAGGTGGAACTCATTCGGCTAGTCAGAGGCATCCTAGAAGCGTAAATAGGCCGATGAGCAAAAGAAGTAAGGGCAGCTCTAGCCCTACCAAGAAGGAGTGAAGAAATGACAGAAACTAGAAATGTGCAAGTCGGTAACGGAGCTGTGGGTATGAATGCGACAGTCGCAGTTAAGACGCGGACAGAGCTGTTCATGTACATGTATGAGATAGCCAAAGAGCATAGAGACCGGGCAAAGCAGGTGGCAGGCAAAGACATATACAAGGATATGAAGGCGGAAATCGAGGAATCAATGATTAGCATCCTGTTTTCATATACTTGCCTGGAGGCCTATGTCAACACTGTCGGCAAAGATAGGCGTAGCATTAGCAATTGGCAGAAGTGTAAAGGTAGCTCCACGAAGGCCAAATGGATAGTAGTGTCAGAAGCCCTTGCTTCTAAGAAAGCGGGGAAGCTAACCAGCATCTTCTGTGAAACAAAAGAGCCATTTAAGTCATTTCTAAAGTTAAAGAAGATACGCAATAAGTATTTAGTCCACATGAAGCCAAAATTTGGCGATGTTGTGGAGACAAAGTATGGCAGGACTGAAGGCACAATCAACATGTTCAACTGCGACAAAGCCGAATGGGCCTGTAAGACCGTTAAGGATATGGTGACTAAGCTGAACATCAGCATTGACAATCCGCCGTCCACAACCTGGTTGGTCTAAGGGACCAGAGGCAGCGGGAAGAAGTGGGAGCCATTCTTAGTAGCGCAAGGAGGTTAAGTAAGGAGGAGGGAAATGATTATTTATTGTAAGGACTGTGGCCATATATTGAAAGCTACCGATGTAGCCTGCCCAAACTGTGGCTCAAATAACCGCAATATTCTCTCAGAAGACTGGGGGCATGGGAAAGACTCAGCAAAAGTTATTATCGCTGAACTTGAGAAAAAGATTCAGGCTGAACCCAATTTGGACACTACCACAAGTCAAACATTTTATGAGGAACAAAGAGAGTTTTATAAGAAGCTCATTGCCTTCTTAGAGACACTATAGTGACAGAGCACCTCAAAATTGGGTTCCTCTCTGGGTCAAAAGTCATACTCAGCCCAAGGAATAGAATAGAAACAGTAAATAGCGGTTGGTTGTGGTTTATTTTGTTAGGCCATCTGAACACCCACGATTGGATAACTTCCCCAACGCTAGAATGAATTGCACATTTGGGCGTATTGTTGATAACATTTGCGCTATAATAGGCTCCCCGGCTATACTTCCTCAATGGACCTCGGGTTGGAAGCCGACCTCCGCGAGGGCGGCATAACAGTGAAACAGGCAGCTTGAAGAAAGCGCCTAGGTATATGCTCTGGGCACAGGCAGTATATAGGTGAACACGATGGCAGTTGAAGTACTACTTAAAGAGATGAAGGAAATAGTCCAGTCTACTCTACGAATTCATGGAGTTAGAGCTAAATGGCGGATTGTTCCACTAACATACGGTAGCTGGAAAAAACTATCGACGGAGAGAGCACTGCTTGACGAATCCTCCGCGATAATAAAGGATGAGCTGAAAAAGGCTATAGCGACGGAAGAAGAGCGGAGCGAACTCGAACGGAACGATGCACTTAGAGAGAAACTCCACGAGGTCTTTCGTTTAGGAAAGGAAATAGGGAAAGAGTATGGGGAAGAGATCAGCCTGGACGAGTATTTGCAGTCTGCTGCTATGATGATGGTAGTAGAACCATACCTGAGACCACCACAAGCCCCAAAAAGGTTGAGGGGAAAATGCGTATTCATGTACAAACTTGCGGTTCAAAACAAGGATGCGGACTTCTTGATCCTCCTCAATTCATCCTTCACTTCTAGGAGTTCACGTAGAGAGAACCTCATAACAGCAGTACATGAGGCATTACACTACATCCAATACTTGAGTGGTACTGCACGTAGCTTTGAATCTATTGAAAATCATGCGGAGGGAATAGTTAATCAATTTCTGGAGAAAAAGAACGGCTTCTAAGCTCGTGGCCTAGATCACAAAAGTCCATTTTGTTGTTTTGGGACCTCTCGGATTTGGCGATGAACAATCCAGTGAGAGACGTGTTATAATCTGGACATAATAGTATTCAATCGTCGCCTGGAGGTTAGAGTATGGCAGTATTGACAATAAAATGCCCCAGTTGTGCCACTGAAGGTCGCGTCTCATTCGTCAATCCGGATTATGAAGGTCCCTACACATGTTGGAAGTGCCACGGGCTTTTCTCTATAAGAGTGCAGGCTGGGCAGCTTAAATCTTGTCAACCTCTTTCTAGAGAAGAGTTGCAAAGGCAACAAGAAATCGAGGCTCTGAAGGCTAAGTTCAGACAAAGTCCTTCGGATAAAGATAAGGCATGACTTGCCAACTCGTGGGTAACAAAAGCTTGTTTTGTGCAGACGCAGAGATAAAAAAAGAGGGTCGAGATGAAGGGCTCGACCCTCTGATTACTTAGTCGACCACTAGAACTCAAACAATGCGGGCTGCTCAGGCCTTCCTCTCGGCTGCCTCTTCCTCCTTTCTCTGCCTTCGCTCAGTTCGCTCCCGGTCAAGTCTAGCCTGGGTTCGCTTCTGGTAGAGCCACTCCTTGAGACGGTTGAGCTCCGATAGCTGGTCATCCCTTAGCGAGTCAACTGCGATATCGCCGGGCATCTCATTCTTACCCCATCGGCGGTAGGTTTTGCCAGCAATGTAAAGGTAGATTTGAGTCCAGTCATGGTCCATCGGCTGAGTTAAGGCAGCCGTGTAAAGATAGGCACAGGCTTCAGCATCCGCCCCGGTCATCTGCTCGCCTTTGAGTGCCCTCATATTCATCTCCAGTCTCTCCAGGGTGATGGCGTTCTTTAGCCACTCGGGAAGCGTGTCTCCCCAGCCCCCAGGAAAGACAATAATAGGGTCGGTAAAGACACCCACGATGTCGGAGATGCCTTTCTCAATTGATTGAGCCATATTCAGTTGTCACCTCCTTACTAGTTTCCTGAGCATATAGACGGCAAACATTGAGCTGGTGAGGATGCCCCCGGCGACCTGCATAGCAACCGAGTTTTGGGTGTATCCGAAGAAATACAATCCCAGCCCGATGAATGCGACGAAGAGCATCAGTTTGTATGTCATCTGTCTCACCTCCTTTCTTCTTGATTTTGGGCATAGTTACCCCTTCGGATTCGCTTAGATAAGCTAATCCAGCTAGATTATTGACTGCTGGCTACCATACTTCTGGCTTTCCCGCTCCGCCTCTATCGCTCCGTCAGGGATGTCACGGCGGACAGATTCAATCCTGTCCTTGATACGGTCAATTCGGTTAATCTCCTCAACCAGACCGATGAGGCGATGGTCAATATACTGGGGCAGGTCAGGGATATTACGAGCCTCGTTAGCCTTCTTCCGAGCTTCAGCAAAGAATTGGTCAGCTAGTGAGATTTGAGCCTCAACATCATCCATAGCCTCACTCACCTTGACCGCACTCCACTTGATAACCATATTTCACCTCCTTTCCGAGCATTTTTGACTTTGGCTATGGAGAGGTAATCGGGACACTTTGGAGAACATCGGTGGCTGTGCCCTTTAAGACACCCCCTACAAAGCCAGTAGCACTTTCTGGTGTTTTTACACGGGTAAACTATGTCCATATCTCTCCCTTCTAGCCACAAAAAAGGGGGGTTACACTCCCACGCTGGGGGAGCATAACCCCCTGAAAAAAGCAAAAAAGCGGGGTCATCCCCCGCTCTTTTGCGTGGCTGTTCATTTCGGGCTATAGCGTTCTATACGGTTTTGACAGGCTCTTTGGCTCGGCTACGCTTTGCCGTTTTAGGCTTATCGGCTACAGGCTCGGCTGGCTCGGCTACTGGTTCGGCTTGTTTAGCCTCTCTATCCTTTTTAGCCTGCTCATTAGCCTCATTGGTTAGCATTGGCATTACTACCACTTGATAACCGTTTTGGCTAAACAGCATTGGTGAGTAGGCATTGGTGAGCTTAAGCTCCACCATACCACCACAAGCCTTGAGGACACTAGCCAGATAACTACCGTCTATCCTTACCTTGCCTTGTCCATTGGTATCGGCTACTAGCTCGGCTTGACCCTTATTATCGGGATTAGCCATAACTATTTTACCATTGCCAATGGTTAGGTCAATAGGATAGTCTTTCGGATTGTCCGATAAGGCTTTGAGTGAGTTAACCGCCTTGATTGCCTCTACCGTGTCAAAAGACGCAAAGGTATTAAACTCGGTAGGTATCAGCTTTTGGTAGTCGGGATAATCACCATTGACGCCTTGCCACTTATAGCGGACTAGCTCGGTGTCTATAATGAGGCTCATACCACCGATTGTCTCACCGCCAGCCTCAAAGCTGACCCTAACCCGCTTTGCCTTTCGCAAGGCGTTGCCAACGCCTTTGAGGCTATCACGGTTAATCAAGGTTTGACCCTCACCGTCGGCATAGTCAAGGCTAACTACCGCTAGCCTAAAGCCATCACTACTAACCAGAGTTAATTTACCGTCTTTTGCCTCAAAGTTGACACAGGCTAAAACTGGTCGGTTGTCATCTTTTGAGGTAAACGGTAATACTCTATTAAGTGCCTCGGCTAGCTCACTAGCTCCGACATTAGGCGTTACGGTATTAGACGGGCTAACCCTAACCTCACACAGCGTCATAGGCGTTTTGTCGCCTATCCAGTCGCTATCGGTTATGGTGCTGGTATTAGCTCCACAGATAACTTTAAGCCTCTTATCGGTAGCCTGCGACCCGCTAGCACTACCGTTAGACGGTATAACCTTGACTACATTTGACCCGCCTAAAGCCTTTAGGTATCCGAGTAAGCCTTTACGCCCTAGAGTAATGTCCATTAACATCACTCTATCGGCTATTGCCCTTGACAGGGCACTAACCAGCATCTGCCTATGGCAGACAAAGCCTTCACCTGAACGCTTGCCCTCAATATTCAGTTGTTCTATTAGAACACCCCCTTTTGGCTATCCGATAGTGGGCAAGGCTATCGGCTTTGCCTAGTAGTAACTAGCTGACTATCCGCAACCCGCTGGCATAATCAGTAGTCCCTACTATATATAGGACATTTCAGAGGGCAAAATCCGCCACTAAAACAGGGTTTTTTGAGACTTTTTTAAGTGTCTAGTTTGGTAGTGGTTAAAATAGGTTTGCTCTTTGCGGTTTAGCGGTATGCCCTTAAGGCTCTTTTGGGCTATGTCCACTAACCTTTGTGGGCAACCTAACCGCCAAGTGGCTTCGTCAATCCAAGCCTCTAGGTCAATCGCCTTGTCGTCGGCTAGAGTGTCTATTAGCTCCGTAGTGTTGCCTTCACCGTCAGCTATAATCGTATTGAGACTTATAACCCTACCGTTACGGTATTCGGCTCGCCAATACTTTTTACACTCGTAAGAGGCAATCCGTAGCATAGCTAACTCGGATAATTGACCCCCGCCATTACCGTCTAGCCCGATTTGGACATTGGCAAGGCTTACAATTATATTGTGGTTCAAGTCGTCTCTATCCTGACGCTTTGCTTTGTGTTGAAATTTTTCAGCTATTGTAATATACTTGCTCCAGTCTAGCATTGTCGGCTAACCTCCGTTTTGTTAGACCTGCCCTAGTCTAGTTACCGCTAGCTAGGGCATTTTGTTTACCCAGACTGGGCAAGCGTCCAGATTTGGCTTCTGGTGGCTCTATTCAGTTGTTAATGTGCTTTGTTTTGTAGTTTCATTATTGAACAAAATAGGCTTTTGTTATATGTGAGGAAGCAATTGCATCCTCCCCCCTCCTACCTATATGAAAGAGACCTTTTCTTGGACAATAAAAAGCCCCCTTAAAGGGGGCTTTTCGTGGAACGGGAATTGTGGAGATAATATGAAGTCCTGAAATATAAATCTAGGGGTTCGTTCTCGGGCATTGAATGATTTTTTATCTATGCCCTGATATATGAACGGTTTTTGGCACTTCTCTGTGCTCTGGAGTAATGGTAGAGAGTCATTACTGGGTCGGATATTTCAGCCGCGGATGCCTTCTTAACGGCATCGGTGAGTCGATAGTACACCCTGGGAGGTGCTGGCGGATAGTCATCCTGAATTGCCGATGGCTCAGTCTTGCCTGTCTCTTCAACCCAACCAAGGCGCTTCAAATGGCCGAAATACCGGGTAAAGCTGGAATATCTCATCTTAAGCAGCTTATAGGGGATACGACTCAAGTAATACTCTAATCGCGCCGCATACTCTTCTTCAGTGTAGGCGGGCTGACCTTTAATTATCTGCCTTTCCTCTTCCCTCTCTACGGAATCCCTGGCATGCGCCCTGTGGAGAGCGCTCTTATATTCGTAATGAATGTCTGTCATTGGGGCACCGACTTCAGGGTCTATCCGCTTCGAATCCTCTGGCGCATTACCCTTCAGAAACTGGATAATGAACCAGGCAGTGCCGAATGGCCGGAGAAAACCGCCGATTGCTGGTCTAAGGTCCATCCACCTTTACCTCTTCCTTCCAGAGCCTGTCGTACCAGTCCTTCAGTTCCTCGCCGGCTACCTTTCTGTATCTGGCGGTAGTGTTAAAACTGACATGCCCGAGGTGCTCCTGCAGGAGTCTAAGCCCATCACCAGAATCATCAACCTTTATGGCATGGACGGCAAAGGCATCCCTTAGCCGGTGGGGACTGACATTACGGAGTCTGCCTGTTTCGGGATTAACTAGTTTGCCCAATCCTGCTCTCTCACCACATTCCCTAACAATCTGCCAGGCACGGTGTCGATTGATGCCAAAGATAAGCACCTTTCCTTTTTGATTTACTGGACCGCCGCGCTTAATGTAAGTCTTCAGCATTTCAAAAGTATCCCTATCCAGAGGTAGCGTCCTCATCCTGCGGTGCTCCCGCTCCATGGCCACTGCCTCCTTTACCTTAGCCCCACACTTGGGGCAGAAGCTGTGGCTCTTCCCCAACCTGGCACCACACTTAGAGCAAGAAAGCCTAATACGAGACTTCAGGTGTTCAATAGTCACTGTGGCTTCATTGAGGTCAATATCACTAACCGTGATTCCTAAAGCCTCGGAAATACGGCAGCCGAGATGAAACAGTAGCCTGATAAGGAGTTTATCTCGCAGGTTGTCAGCTACCTGCTCTAATCTCTGTACCTCACCAACTTCTAAGTAGGCTTTATTCATTACCTGAACCTTCAATCGTCACAATTGTGAGCTAGAATTAGCTATAGAGGTCATTACAATCAGCATGATGCCATCGGTTTGCCATCATGAATCTACGTAGGGCCTGTTTCTCATCCTCATCAATCACTGTTTTCTTTTTGCCACATTTACTACAAGGACATGAAACCGCATAGAGACCTTCGGCTGCCTCAATCCCATCTTCCCAACCTTTGTCATAGGCCTCCTGCCTTGCTTCGTCAATGGGTTTTGTTTTGACCTCAAGGTCTCCGACAAGGACCTTTAGGGCATCCGCTAAACTCATGCCCAACTTGACCAGGACTATGCGGAGTCTTTCACGCGTTTTCTTTGGCAACCGGGCACTTACCGTTGGGTTTTCCTTCTCGTACTTCTCTCGTGATGGTGATCTCTTCTTGTTACTCTTTCCTTTTTTCATGTCGTTCGCCTACCTCCTCTAACATTTTCATAAGGGCAGCTCTGGGAACCACTAATCTTCTCTGGCCACATCTAAGTGTTGGGAGCTGCCCTAATCTCGCCATTTCGTAGCCAGTATTTCGGGATACCCCGAGCAGTCTCGCGGCGGCAACGACACTGATGCAAAGCGGTTTAGTTAGGTCCAAGTTATCTTTCTGCCCCATTGTCAGGCTCCGTCAGGCTCGATTTTATAAAATTACCACAGCCCCCCCTTGACAAACACGAAAATCTATGGTATACTAAATTCGTAGCTAATAACCAGTAATTTTGCCATAATAACATATTATAACATATCTAATTCTATAATGCAACGGAACAATATATGAATGGAGGTGAAATTATGGGATTTAGTTTCGAGGTAAAGTTATTTGCTCTTAATAGCCGGAGTGAGGGAAAGGGATGGGGCGAGATTAGACGCGCTATTAAGGAGAGGTTTAATATTGATCCTCCCACGGTAAGATCGATGCAAAAGTGGGAAAAGGAAACAGATCGTCGAGTCCTCAACCGTGCCCTCAAAGAGAAGGCTAAGAAGGAAACAGAAGCTATTAAGGGACAAGCACTAACAACTGTGGCTGAAGACCTTCTTCCTCGCTTGTGGAAAGCCCGGGATGCTGGCGATGACATAGAGTATGAAGGGTGGAGATGGTTCCTTTCTATTGTGGAAAATACCTTAGGTAGTGAGAAATTCAAACAATTCCTGCATAAATATCTAGATGAGCGGGAAGGAAAACCAGACCTACCTCCGGTACCAGTTATACGTACTCAGGGTGGGAGTTAGCCATGAAAGGATATATTCGTCAACGGTCTAAGGGTAGGCGGGGAATCTCTATTGATATCGGTAGAGGTCCGGCTACAAGTAACAATGGGAAATCTGCCAGTTAGTCCAGAAGAGGGGCGGCCCGCCAAAAGGCAAAGGAACAGTGGCCTTTTGGGAGTCTGTAAGAAACGAATGGAACGACTTGCATCCAGAACTTAAATACCAGAACTCGAAGGGAGTCAAGATAATCTATTAGAGGGTTATTCGGAACTTAAAGGGTAGATTAATAGCAGACATGCAGAAGGAGGGCACACCATGAGAGGTCATATCGTCAAGAGGTACAAGAATAGCTACACCATTGTCTTAAACATGGGGGCTGACCCGGCCACAGGCAAACGTAAGCAGCAATGGGTTAGCATAAAGGGCACAAAGAAAGAAGCTGAAAAGAGACTTGCCGAGCTACTTCACCAGCTCGACACTGGCACGTTTATGAAGCCTAGTAAAACGACCTTAACAGAATACCTTGAGAGGTGGTTAAAAGATTATGCTTGGCCTAACCTTGCCCCCAGAACGGTGGAAGGTTATGAGACTATCATACGCCAGCATCTTATTCCCCAGCTTGGTAATATCACCCTGACACAGCTTAAGCCCGAGCACTTGCAGAAGTATTATTCTGAGATGATATGTAGTGGGCGCTGTGATAGTTCATGCGGCTTGAGTGCCCAAACGGTAAGACACCACCATACCGCCTTACACAAAGCCTTACAAACTGCGGTAGAGTGGGGCTTATTATCACGAAACGTCGCTGATGCTGTTAGACCGCCACATGCGGAACGTCCAGAAATGCATACGTGGGGAGAAAATGATATAACTCGCTTCCTTGAAGCCGCTAAGTCCACGCCTTATTATGCGCTATTTTACACCGCCCTTTTCACTGGCATGAGGCGCTCCGAGCTTCTGGCCCTGCGCTGGCAAGACGTAGACTTCATACTAAGCCAAGTTTATGTAAGCCGTAGCCTGCATCAACTGAGAGACGGCAGCTTTGTTTTCAGGTCACCCAAGACGGCTAAGGGAAGGCGAACGGTTGCGCTACCCCCATCCGCTATTCTGGTACTTAATGAGCACCGCAAGAAACAGGAATTGGAAAGGGCGATGCTAGGGATACCCTTAACCGATAATGACTTGGTATTTAGTCACCTGGACGGTAAGCCCATACGCCCTAATACGGTTACTCGTGCCTGGACTTCATTGGCTACCCGTGCCGGTCTCAAGGTTATACGCTTTCACGATGCCAGGCACAGCCACGCCTCACTTATGCTTAAACAAGGGGTACATCCTAAGATTGTTCAGGAACGTCTCGGCCACTCCAGTATAGCTATTACTCTTGATACTTATTCGCACGTGTCGCCAGGGCTTCAGGAAGCAGCAGCCAAACGCTTTGACGAATCATTCCTCGCTAGGTATAATGAGGCTGAAAATGAGACTGTTAGAAAAGTTGGTTAGCTATCCGTTAGCTATTTCTAATTATGTCTACTTGGTAAAAGCTCTATAAGGTCTAATTTAGCTTCAAAAAGTAACCAGGAGGGGTGTCCGAGTGGTTTAAGGAGGCGGTCTTGAAAACCGTTCTCGTCTTACGGCGAGCGTGGGTTCGAATCCCACCCCCTCCGCCACTATGTTAATAACCCCATCCCCTTTAAGCACCCAGAAAAATCTTCGATTTTCCTGGGAACCCGCTTTATCCCCTTCCCCTTAATAAGGGGAAGGGGAATTAAATAATAAAGAGGGCTATCGCCCTCTTAAACACCTTTAATTAATAAGGAGAATTTACCCTTGGTTAACTGAGAGGGGCGAAGCCTCTCTCAAACTCTCTTTCTCGCCTAGTGGGGTTCGACAGAGACGGTATTCAGCACGGCAATGCCCATCGGATTTAGCTCATAGCCGCTAACATAGGGCTTGACCAGGACGTAATTTTTGCCGAACCATAAGGGCAGGCAGGCCGCATCCTCAACCAGTAGTTGCTCAGCTTGCTGATATAAGCTTAGACTTACTTCGCTATCCGGCTCCACATTCGCCATCTCCAGTAAAGCATCTACCTCAGGGTTGCTATACTGTCCGTAGTTGTTCTCGGTACCACTGTGAAACAGAATATCCAGAAAGTCCTGGGGGTGGGGATAGTCAGCAATCCAACCCATATGAAACATCTCGTCCTTTTCCTCCGTGAGGTGATAAAGGAACCTTTGTGGTTCCAGCTGCCTTACCTCTACTTCTACTCCCAGGTTCTGGCGCCACTCATAGACAATAGCCTCCAGGTCGCTTGATATTAACCCGCCCCAGCCCAGAGTGGTAATGGTAATCGGCGGCAGATTGGATACATCACCATACTTTGAGTTAGCAATCAACTCCCTGGCCTCAGTTACATCAAAGTCCAAGCCGGCCAAATCTTCATTATAGCCCGGCATACCCGGGGGTAAGATGCCGTCTGCCGTCTGCATCATATCCCGGTACACCAAAGAGACCAGCTTATCCTTATCAATAGCCTGAGAGAAGGCACGGCGAAGGTTAACATCATCAAACGGCGGTTTAGTAGTGTCAAAGCCAATATAGTAGAAGCTTAGCTCGGGGACGGTGATTAAATCCTGATAAAATGGGCCTCGCTCATCGATAACCTTGTCAATATAAGTGATAGAGACAGCGGTGGCATCAATTTCGCCGGTCTCATACATATTCATGGGTACCCCACCCCACAATTGAAAATTAACGAAATCGACCTTAGCCAGCTCTCCGTAGTAAAGCTCATTCCTCTCCAGAACCAGTAAACTATTTTCCGCCCACTGGTTGAGCTTAAATGGGCCGGTGCCATTGGGGTAGCGCCACCACTCCCCCCCCGAGGCTACATTAGTGCCGTCAACGACGAAGGAGGTGGGATAGGTCAGCTTGGACAAGAAATAGGATTTGGGCGCATCTATAGTTACCTCCAGGGTATAATCACCGGTAACGCTGACCCCACTAATTTCTTTGGTTTCACCAGCCAATACTTCACTAACCCCGACAATATCTCCCAGATAGGCGGCTGCCGTCTGAGAGCCAGTAGCCGGGTCACAAGCCCGCTCCCAGGAATACTTGAAATCCTCAGCCTTGACCTCCGTGCCATCGTGGAACATCACATCGTCCCGCAGATAAAAGGTATAGGTTGTGCCATCGGGGTTAATCTGCCAATCCTGGGCGATATCCGGTGCCGGCTCCAGGTTATCATCAAGGCAAACCAGGCCACCAAATAGCTGCATTATATATTCGTGGGAAGTCATTTCACTGGAAACAGCCGGGTCAAGAGTCCACGGGTCAATGCCGTATAAATTAAGAACCCCGCCTTCCCCGGGAACAATGGGTGGCGGTTCTACCGGTGGTGGCTCCACCGGGGGCGAGGGCCAGCAGCCAGCCATAAGCAGGCTGACTAGCAATACTACTGAAAGTGATATATATAAAGTTTTTTTCATCATTAAGCCCTATAAATGAAACATACGATTATTCCAATTCCACCCACGTACGTCTGAAAACAAAAGTCGTTTATCAGGGAGGTTTGAAGGGGTTTTACCCCTTCAAACCTCCCTCCTTCGTAACTTACTTATTAACCTCACCCCCCTTAATCCCCCCTCTCCTTACACTAGAGTAGTAACCAGTGAGTTTTAGAGGGGCGATAGCCCCTCTATTTATCTTCCCCTTCCCCTTTGAAGGGGAAGGGGATATAGGGGATAGGGTAGATAACCAATCTAAAATAACCCCTCTCTCTTCAGGCTGAGGAAGTTTTTATCGCCGATAATGATATGGTCCAGGACATCTATGCCCACGATTTCTCCGGCCTCGGCTAGCCGTTTGGTCAACTTTATGTCATCTTCCGAGGCGGTGGGGTCGCCGGAGGGGTGATTATGGGCAAAGATAACCGAGGCCGCGGTAGCCGATATTGCCTCTTTAAATACCTCCCTGGGGTGAACCAGGCTGCCATCCAGGCTACCAACCGAAATTTCGGCTACCCTTATTAGCTGATTTCTGGTATCCAGCAGAAGTGCCAGGAAGTGCTCTTTCTTCTTCCCCTTTAGTCTGCCTCTGACCAGGCCGACGACATCGTCAGGCGTCTTGACTACCGGCTTACTACCAGCTTCCACATAGCCCTCTACCCGGTTAGCCAGCTCAAAAGCCCCCTTAATCTGAGACGCCTTGGCAACACCTATGCCCTTCACCTGGGATAGTTCCTCAACTGAGGCACCAGCAATGCCTTTAAGGCTGCCAAAGCGAGATAACAGCCTCTGGGCAGTTACCATCACTGACTCGCCGGCGACACCACGACCCAGAATCAGAGCTAAAATCTCCTGAGCCGATAGGGCTTCTATCCCGAATTTTTGCAACCTTTCCCTCGGCCGCTCAGAGATGGGCAAATCATGAATGGTAAACGATTTCTTGGTCATTCTTGTCTCCATACCCGGCTTTTAATAGCCAGCCTCCAGCACCAGGGGCGTCGCCTCCTGGCTTAGCTGGGTGACGTAGTAATATAATCCCGCCACAAATTATCCAGACCATCCATATCAAAGCCATAAACCTTTTCCAGAGCCCCGTCATAGCTACTGCCCTGCCTAAAGGTATTCAGCAGCTCAAGCATCTTGCCCTGTCCATAATTAGTGATAAGAAAATCGACCAAACTATAGCTTTGAGCATAGGCAAGGACAGACTCTTCGGCATAAGCGGAAAAGGGGCTTGACAGGCTCTGCACCGAGATAAGACCATTTTCAGCTATTGCCCTATCAAGATAGGCGCTAAATACCGCCTCCAGCGGACCCTCGGTACGCATGGCTAACCCCTCGTCAAGCCAGGTAGGCAGGTCATTATAGGGGTTGAGGGTCATTTGATGGATGACCAAGTGGGTTAGCTCATGGGCAGTCGCCCTCTTACCCCAGTCAAGATTAGCTGGAGCGATACCAATAGCCATAATTCCATATCGGGTAAAGGCTACTCCTCCCGTCCACTCCTGTGGATGAATCATTGCCCCCTGTAAATCCTGAGAGTTAGCGTAGATATAGAGCTTAGCCGGCTTCTCAAGCTCGGCACCGGTGTCCTGGGCCAGCCGAGCCAGTGCCTGCTGAGCCGTGGCCATTAGCTCCTGAGCAAAGGACTGGTCTCCCTGATACCAGTACATAGTTACTTTACCCTCAGTTAGACTTTGCCACGAATAGCGGGTATCATCAAAATTAACCCGAGCCGGAGCCGTTTCAACCCTGTCACCTCTGGCATCCTCCACCGTCCACCAATAGTCCAGGCTAGACCCCGTGGGGAGCCCGCCTATTTTTACCATGTCTAGAGGCCAGTCAATATTGACAGTATTAGTCGGCGCAAATCCAATATAGACTTCGCTGGTTACCCGGGCAAAGCCTATTCGGTCAACCCGGTAGCGGAGGCGAATATCGGTAATATTAACATCACTCTCGGCTGATAAACTAAAGGTAAGCCGATGCGGGAACTCGGGTTGAGCCGAGCTACCTAATATTGTCAGCTCGCCCTGGGCTTGAACCAAGCTGGGAACTAACAAAACCAGGAGTAAACAAACAGCTAAAGCTAATAGACGAGCCTTGTTAATCATCCTTCTCCACCTACATTAAACCGAAGATAGGCAGTTATCAAGTCATCCAGTTCCCCATCCAATACAGCATCGGTATCGCTGGTCTGATAATTAGTCCTGTGGTCCTTTACCATCTTATAGGGATGAAGGACATAACTTCTAATCTGGTTACCCCAGCCAGCGGTTATACGCTTTCCTTTAAGCCTAGCCCTTTCTTCAGTCCTTTTCGCCAGCTCTAACTCCAACAGGCGAGATTGAAGAATTTTTAGGGCAATCTCCTTGTTCTGGTGCTGAGAACGCTCACTCTGACAGGTAACCACCAACCCCGTGGGCAGATGGGTCAACCTGACAGCACTGCTTGTCTTCTGCATATGCTGTCCCCCTGGTCCGCTCGACCTAAACGCATCAACCTTCAAGTCATCGGGCTCTATCTTGACGTCAACATCGGCTTCGGCTTCAGGTATAACCTCAACCAGGACAAAGGAGGTATGCCGAGCATGGTCAGCATCAAAAGGAGAAAGACGAACCAGGCGATGGACACCATGTTCCGATTTCAGGTAGCCAGAGGCATAACTGCCGCTAACCTCAATGACGGCACTCTTTATCCCTGCCTCCTCCCCGGGGGAAATGTCTAATATCTTAGCCTTATAACCGCGCCGCTCAGCCCAGCGAAGGTACATTCTCAGTAACATCTCGGCCCAATCCTGGGATTCTATGCCTCCAGCCCCGGCGTGAAGAGCCAGAATAGCACTTCTGGCATCATACTCACTGGTAAAAGCTGCCTCCAGTTCCAACTCGTCAAGGCGGGAAGCCACCCCACCTATTTCAGACTGAATTTCTGTCCACAGTGAGGTATCATCCTGCGCCAGGGAGATTAATTCAGCAATGTCAGCCACCTTTTTCTCCAGCTCACGCCACGGCTGCACCAGCCTCTTCTGCTCAGCCAACCGGCGCATTATACTCTGCGCTTTAGCCTGGTCTAACCAGAAGTCAGGCTGGGCTGACTCTTCTTCTAAGTGGGTAATCTCCTTCTCTTTGGCAGTAATGTCAAAGATGCACCAGCGCCATTGATACTCTAGCCTGTAAATCCTTTAGTTTATCCCCTAACTCCTGCATCTGCCCTCACCGTTTTTCAAAATGTTGATTGATGTTGCTAAATAACTTTTTAACTCCTTATTTACCGTAATCCTTTTATCCGAAAAGCTTCCGCTGATAACCTGCCTTAGCCACCAGATTACCACCCGCCGCCAGATGGGCCAGCCTGGTAGGCTCAGGTAAGCGATAACCCCGACAGCACTTTATGACCCAGTAGATAGCAGTTTGAAGGTCAATCTTATGACCTATGGAAACATAGATAGGCTTCACTCCGAGCTTGGTTCGCAGAGCCACCCCTATAGTCTCACCGTTGTCCACCACTTCAGCATAGCTACCTGGCTCGACACCGGGCGCTTGATGGGTGCCACATAGTAGAGATTTAGCGCAGCCAATGGTTGGCGAATTCAAAAAGAGCCCTAAATGGGAGGCAAGACCCATTCGCCGAGGGTGAGCAATTCCCTGCCCATCAACCAGGATAAGGTCAGGAGTAATAGTAAGCTCCTGGCAAGCAGTCAGTGTCAAGGGTGCCTCCCTGAAGGACAAAAGCCCCGGGATGTAGGGTAAATTAAGCTTGCCGTTGACTACTTCTGTTTCCACTACGCTAAGTTCAGGATACTGTAAGACAACCACCGCCCCGGTAGCCACCCCCTGTGCTCTGTCGGCTGATATATCCACACCGGCTATAAAGCGAGGGGTCACCACTTCACCAGTTCTAGACACCTGCGCTGCCAACATCCGCTGTAGGTCTAAAGCCTGAGCGATACTAACCTGCCAACTATGCAAGTTCTCCACTTTCACACCTTGATTATAACCACTGTATAATCTTCTGACAACTATATTGTAAAGAGGTCGTTCACCAAGGAAACCAGGGGTAAGGTCGCCAAATACTAGAGCCAACCATTTGACAGTTGAACAATTATGGGGCATAATAATGTACACAAGGCTAGTAAAATGGTAAAGATTAGATTACGACGGACAGGTACCAAAAAAAAGCCGAGTTACCGCCTAGTAGTAGCTGATGCTCGAGCCCCTCGTGACGGAGCCTTCATCAACATCATTGGACACTATAATCCCCTAACCAACCCAGAAACAGTAGTTATAGATGAAGAAAAAGCACTACACTGGCTGAGGCAAGGAGCACAGCCAACAGATACTGCCGCACGCTTATTATCCAAAGTAGGGATTATGGAAAAATTCAAAGCACTCAAGGAGAAAACATGAAAGACTTAATAGAGTACATCGCCAAATCAATTGTTAATTCACCTGATGATGTGGTAGTTACTGAGGAAACTGACGAGCAAGGCATAATACTTAAATTGCAGGTTGCCGATGATGATAAAGGAAGAGTTATTGGTAAGCAAGGCCGAATAGCTGCTGCCATGCGCACCTTAATCAGAGTAAAAGCAGCCAAGGCAGGCACCAGAGCCAGCCTCGAAATTATCTAAAAACAACCCAATAAGAGATTCAAGGAAGTTTGAAATAAGCCACGCATTAACCACCTATCAGGAATGAAATTACCTGAGCCGGAATATGTAACTATTGGTCAAATCCTAGCCCCATGGGGTATCAAGGGCAAACTAAAGGTAAAGGTAGTAACCGATTTCCCCCAACGTTTCGCCCCCTCTTCCAAGATTTATATTAACCACCAGCCTATGACCATTGACGCCACTGAGTGGCGTAAAGGGAAGGCAATTATCAAGCTCAGCACCATTGATAGTATCGAACAGGCACAAAGGCTGCGGGGGCAACCTATAGAAATACATCACAGCCAACTCCAGCCTCTGCCCGAAGGACAATACTACCATTTCCAACTTATCGGGCTAGAGGTACAGACAACCCAGGGAGAACTACTGGGAAACATCACCGAAATTCTTACCGCAGAGAGCAATGATATCTATGTAGTCAGTGGCGACAGAGGAGAGATTCTTATTCCCGCCATTGACGATGTCGTAAAATCTATTGACCCTAATAAAGGGCGCATAGTTATCGAGCCCATTGAGGGGCTATTAGCTTAAAAACAAAAAACGGCTAGATAAGCACCGGAGAAGTCCTACTCAACCTCGCTCTTCTCAGGAGCAGGATGAGCTTCTCCAGCTTTAAAAATGGCATATCTCGCCAACGGAGGGGCAGCAATCTCGTTTATGATGACCGAGGCGAGCACTGCGTTCATCATTATAGTCCCAAAGGTAGGGAACATCCGCCCAGCTAGAAGAACTAAACCCAGAGTAACTCCAGCCTTTGGCAATAGGGCAAAACCGAGATACTTTCTAACTGCATCTGAGGAATGAGAAATCGTAGCCCCGGCTCTGGCAAAAAAATATTTACCTAGGGACCTACTTAGAACAATTAGTAATGCCAATATACCGACAGTTTTCATTACACCCAGGTCAAAGTGCAATCCTGCCAATACAAAAAACATGGCAAAGATTACGTCTTCAATTTCCTCGAGGGCAAGAAACATCTCAGTTTCCTTCAATCTATTCACCACGATAAAGCCAACAGTCATATTGGCCAAAATTAATGAGACACCCAAGAGATTGGTAACGCCGATGCACGCCATAATCATTCCGAAAACTACCATCAAAAGCAATCCACGTGTTCTTACCAGCCTGGCGATATAAATTAAGGCGAAGCCAAAGACAGCACCTATTCCTATAGACTGAGCTATATGTAGGAAAGGAACACCCAGCATCTGGTAAAAGGAAAAGCCTCCGACACCACTGACCAAGGGTTGGCACACACCTACAGCGATGGCAAAGGCGATGACGGCAATAGCATCATCAAGTGCCACCACCGCCAATAAAGTTGTGGTAAAGGGGCCTTTAGCCTTATATTTGTTGATTATAGCTACTATTGCCGCTGGGGCAGTAGCACACGATATCGCACCTACGATAAAAGCCATCGGGAAATAGGTCTGAGCGAAGGTCGCGTTTGGAATAGACACGAGGCGAGGAAATAAAAATGCTAGCAGCAGGCTAACCAGAAGCCAGGCACCTAAACTTTGAAAAGGGGTTATCCAGGCAATACTTCTGCCCAATTTTCGTAGCAACTCTAGGCGAAGACTCCCCCCAATCAAAAAAGTAACAATGCCCAGATGGATATCGGTGATTATGCCCAAGTTTTCTATTGTCGTCCCCGATATTACGTTGAGAACAGAAGGACTCAACAATATACCGATGACGATATAGCCGGTAATCCTGGGAAACCTCAGTCTCTCCGCAACTAACCCACCCAAAAAACCGATAACTGTAATTATTCCTATGGCTAATACTAGATTCATCTCCATAAGAACTACCCCTATAAACGCCTTAACCAATAATAAAGAACCCTAGGGCTTTTAGCTCTAGGGTTCTTTATTTTTCGATTCACAAAATTGGGGCAATAACAATTTTTGTAATGTTTCCAGTTCTTACTAGACTAAGCCTAATTTTGACTGAAAAGCCGAGAGAAGTCTCCAGCAAAATTGTCTAAGAAATTGTGCATATCTAGCACATCATCGGCAGTTAGCTTAGCCGCATTCCTGAACCTATCTAGCTCTGCCTCAGTGAGGTCAGTAATAACCTCAGGCACCCTACCCTCCTTAACTATGGCTGCTATTAAACACCGAGTACGACAAGCGGGACAAATTGCACTCAAAAACCATAAATCTTGGTCATGGCTAAGGATGTTAACATTATCTACCTCATAGTGACGCCCACAAACACGACACTTTATTACCGCCATTAACCTTTTAATAAGACGCTCCTCCACCAATCCAGCCTCCAATATTAAAAGTCTAGCTTAAGATTTACGCTTCTTATCAAAGTCGTCTAAATCAAGGGTATTAATGAAATCGTAGAAAGCCGACATCCGCTTTAATTCTTCTTCACTAACCTCTTTACCCTTGCCCTCAGCCTTTCCTGCCTCTTTTTCTCGCGGAATAGGCTTGCCCGTCTCCTTGTCCAGGATGATACCGGCTTTATCTAAAACTGCCTCCTCGGCATAGATAGGCACCTCCACCCTTACCGCCAGGGCAAGAGCATCACTGGGACGGGAGTCAACTTCCATTACCTCACTATCTACATTAAGAATAATCTTGGCATAAAAGGTATCGTTTCTAAGGTCGCTGACGATGATAGAGCTGACAGTAGCTCCCAAGCTATCAATTACCGATTGTAACAAGTCATGAGTCAAAGGTCGGGGCACGGTAACGCCCTGCAGTTTTACCGCTATGGCATCGGCCTCAGCGGGACCAATCCAGATAGGCAGATAGCGCTCTGCCTCTTTCTCTTTTAGAATTACCACCCGTTGATAGTTCATCAGACTAACCCGGATACTATCAATGGTCATCTCTATCATAGCCACACCCCCTATTTGTCAGCCTAGCATATTTAATTCTACTCCTCATTACTACTACTGTCAACCAGAAACAGGAGAGATTGTTTACCAACCCGGTTAGATTTCCCAACTGGTCAACCTCACCCCCTTTAAGCACCCAGAAAAATCTTCGCTTTTCCTGGGAACCCGCTTTAGATTTTTATTGGTAACCCTATCCCCTTTATATTTCCTTAGCAACCTACCCCCTTTATCCCCCTCCCTTGTAAGGGAGGGGGAAGAATAGGTTTTGAAGGGGCTTCGCCCCTTAAACCCCCTATTGATTACCAAACTTGTTGCCAATTGTGTACTTCTACAAGGGGAAGGGGAATCGATTATATAAGGGATAGGTTGCTAAACAATCTTAATAGGAGATGGAGTTTAAAACAATATCTAATAACATTCAGCTAAACTACTCTATTATGGTATAATTAACAAAGACAAGAATTTCTCACCTTCACCGAAAAGGAGGTCAACTATGGGCGAAGGTCCAAAGGCTATTGTTTGGTTCAAAGAAGTCACCAAAAAGGATATCCCCCTTGCCGGTGGTAAAGGAGCCAATCTAGGTGAAATGACCAACGCCAAAATACCCGTCCCCCCCGGCTTCATTGTAACCGCTAATGCCTATTACGATTTTCTGCAAAGGTCAAAAATCGCCAATAAAATTGGTAAACTTTTAGAGTCTCTAGACATTGATGATAGTAAACGACTTCAGCAAGTGGCTAATAAGGTTAAAGATATAATCCTAAATGCTACTATGCCTCCGGAACTAGCTAAGGAGATTCAAGAGGCTTATATAAAAATGGGTAGAGGCCTGGTTGCGGTGCGCTCCTCATCTACTGCCGAAGACCTGCCTACAGCTTCCTTTGCCGGGCAGCAAACCACCTCTCTTAATGTCCAGGGTGAGAAGAAGGTGACAGCTGCTGTTCAAGAGTGCTGGGCATCCCTCTTCGGCCCACGAGCCATTTTCTACAGGGAACAACAGGGTTTTGACCACCTTGAAGTGGGCATCGCCGTCCCGGTTCAGAGAATGGTGCAATCTGAGACTTCCGGGGTTATGTTTACTTTAGAGCCGGTGTCTAATGATACCAGCAAGATAGCTATTGAAGCCGGCTTTGGGCTGGGCGAAGCCATTGTCTCAGGCTATGTTACCCCTGATACCTATATTGTGGATAAAGATGGGTTACGGATTACCAGTAAGCAAATTGGCAAACAAGAATGGCAAATAATACGGAATACAACTGGCGATGATAAGCAACCTAATATTAAGGTGTCTCTCCCACCGGCACTTCAAACTCAGCAAAAGTTAGCCGATGATGACATAATTGCTCTGGCCAAGCTGGGAAAATACATCGAGGATTTATATCAATTCCCTCAAGATATAGAATGGGCCAAAGAAGATAAGAAAATCTTTATCGTCCAAACCCGCCCGGTAACCACGATAAAGGAAGGGGCAGCCGTTGAGGTTACGCCTGAAATTACCGCCCCGGTGCTTCTATCGGGGGCACCGGCCAGCCCTGGTATAGCTTCGGGACCGGTCAGAATAGTACTTGAAGCCTCGCTTATAGACAAGGTAAAAACCGGGGATATCCTGGTGACGAAAATGACTACCCCTGACTTTGTGCCGGCAATGAAACGGGCGGTAGCTATCGTTACCGACCGCGGGGGTAGAACCGCCCACGCCGCTATCATCAGCCGTGAGTTAGGCATACCCTGTGTGGTTGGCACCGAGCAAGCCACCTCTTCCCTAAAAAATAGACAGGTAATTACCGTAGACGGCTCAACGGGCAAGGTCTACGAAGGGAAAGTAGCCGAGGAAAAAG
Organism: Dehalococcoidia bacterium; assembly: GCA_030605575.1. GTDB lineage: Bacteria > Chloroflexota > Dehalococcoidia > Dehalococcoidales > E44-bin46 > E44-bin46. The sequence continues at coordinate 17,015 of JAUWIC010000071.1, read as the reverse complement.
CGGCTCTGCCGGCGGCTATACCCAAGAAAAAGATTAAGACGAAGACGAGAGTCTATGTAAACTTGGCTGAACCCGAAGCGGCTGATAGAGTGGCGGCTCGTGATGTCGACGGAGTGGGGTTACTTCGAGCCGAGTTCATTATTGCCGGGATTGGTGAGCACCCCAACTACATGATTAGCCAAAACCGAGGGCAGGAGTTTGTCGATAAGCTTGCCAAAGGGTTAACTATATTCGCCAAGGCATTCACCCCCCGACCCGTAGTCTATAGAACCAATGACTTCAAGACCAATGAGTACCGAGCGCTCAAAGGTGGGGAACAGTACGAAGCTGTTGAAGAGAACCCCATGCTTGGCTACCGGGGTGCTTCCCGGTACATTACTGACATTGAGGTGTTCAAGCTGGAATTAGAAGCTATTAAGAAAGTGAGGCAGAAATATCCCAACCTCTGGGTGATGATTCCTTTCGTCCGAACCGTTGACGAGCTGGCTAGAACGGTAAAAATTATGGAGTCAGAGGGGCTAAAGCGCGCTAAAGATTTCAAACTATGGATGATGGCTGAGGTACCGTCTAATTTCATTCTCCTGGAAAAGTTCCTTGAGGTTGGTATTGATGGCATATCCATCGGCTCAAATGACCTAACCCAGCTCATCCTGGGCATTGATAGGGACAGCGAAAAATTAGCCGATACCTTTGATGAGCGAAATGAAGCCGTGATGATAGCTCTGGAACGGCTTGTCAAGGTATCCAAGAGCATGGGGGTCACCTCCTCTATCTGCGGGCAGGCACCCTCAGTCTACCCTGAACTTACGGAAAAGCTGGTGGGGTGGGGTATTACCTCAGTTTCAGTCAGCCCGGATATGATTGACCAGACCAGAGAAATAATTGCTAAAGTAGAAGAGAAATTGAAACTTAATGATTAATCAGCTTAATATTCGCCAGCTAGCTGAAGAAAAGGAAGAAAGCCTCTCACCGTACGCCACCAAAAGCAGATTGTCGCGGGGCAGGCTTAAGCCCGAAGAGCCCTGTCAGGTACGCACCGCCTTCCAGCGTGACCGAGACCGCATCATCCATTGCAAGGCTTTTCGCCGCCTCAAGCATAAAACACAGGTTTTCATTGCCCCCTTAGGTGACCATTATGTAACCCGACTCACCCACACCCTGGAGGTCTCTCAAATAGCTCGCACCATAGCCCGAGCCCTAAACCTCAATGAAGACCTGACTGAGGCAATCGCCCTGGGTCATGACCTGGGGCATACTCCGTTCGGTCATGTGGGGGAGGATGTTTTAAATGAGCTCTACCACCAGGGATTCAGGCATAATGAGCAATCCCTGCGGGTTGTTGACCTTTTAGAAAATAATGGTTACGGGCTCAATCTTACCTGGGAGGTGAGAGACGGTATTGTTAATCACTCTAAGACAAGGATAGATATCCTGGGACAAGACTGGGGAAAGGTAAATACCCTGGAAGGTGAGGTATGTAAAATTGCCGATACCGTAGCCTATATCAACCACGATATCGGTGACGCCATAAGGGCTGACATCATCACTGAGGGCGATTTGCCACTGCCAGCGGTTAAGGTATTAGGTCTCTCCCACTCGCAGCGCATCAATACTATGGTCTGTGATATTATCGGCTACTCGTGGGCAGCCAGTGGTCGTGATACTACCGACAGCACAAAGATAGGAATGAGCCCTCAGATTCTGGAGGCAACCAATACCCTGCGTAAATTTCTTTTTGACCGGGTATACAACCTGCAAGCAGTCCAGCAGGAAACGGAAAAAGCCAGGGAAGTGATTCGCCTATTATATAGATACTTCAATGAGCACGAAGACAAGCTGCCCTCGGAGTATTGTCTTCACAGTGATGAGACAGAACAGAGGGTAGTGGACTATATCGCCGGCATGACCGACCAGTATGCCCTAAGAATAGCTGAAGAGCTGGCATTAACCAAAAGCAAGGCTAGATAGAGCTTGTTTATAAGGTGGGGTGAAGGGGATAGGGTTACAAAGTAATAACATGAGTGTTATTGACGAGATAAAGCAGAGAATTGACGTTGTAGAGGTTGTCAGCCAGTACGTTAAACTGACCAAATCGGGGCGAACCTTCAGGGGGCTGTGTCCGTTCCACAGCGAAAAGCACCCCTCATTCTTCGTCTATCCTGAGCGGCAGAGCTGGCACTGCTTCGGTGCCTGTAACACCGGCGGTGATGTCTTCTCCTTCATAATGAAAAAAGAGGGCATTGACTTCGGGGAAGCGCTGCGTCTTATGGCCCAGAGGGCAGGGGTTAGCCTACCCTCAAGGTCTGAGCCGAGCGCCAAGAAAGAGGAGAAGGAAAGGCTATATCAAGTTAATGAGGCTGCAGCCCAATACTTCCATAATCTGCTCGTGAGTTCTCAGGCTGGAGAAAAAGCACGCAGTTACGTTGCCAGCCGGGGGTTATCACCGGAGACCATCACCAGCTTTCAACTGGGCTTCAGTCCCAATAGCTGGGAAGCGCTAAAGCAATATCTGATGGAGAGGGGCTATACCGAGGGTGAACTATTAACCGCCGGCCTCATAATAGAGGGAGAAGGGGGAGGAAGCCATGACCGATTTCGCAATCGGCTGATGTTTCCGATATCTGATGTCAGAGGACACATTACCGGTTTTGGGGCAAGAGCCCTTGACGATTCACTACCTAAATATCTCAACTCGTCCCAGACGCCAGTCTTTGATAAAAGCGGCAGTCTATATGGTATAAACCTGGCAACAGCAGCTATCAGGCAGCAAAATATGGCAGTGATTGTAGAGGGCTATATGGATGTTATCACCGCCCACCAGAATGGCTTCAACAATGTGGTCGCTTCTATGGGCACCGCAGTTACCGAGAGGCAGGTCAGTGCGGTAAAAAGGCTAACCAAAAATATGGCTCTAGCCCTGGATGCCGATGCTGCAGGCGAGGAAGCCATGCTCCGGGGTGTAGGCTATGAAAATACCCTGGATGCTGAGGTGAAGGTTATCATCCTGCCCGAAGGCAAAGACCCGGATGATGTTATCAAAGAAGATGCTAAAATTTGGCAAAAACTGCTGGAAGAGGCTTTACCTATAGTAGATTACACCTCCAATATGGTTACCGCTAACCTTGACCTGACCACAGCCAAGGATAAGACTTTAGCCGTAGACAAGCTGCTACCCATTATCGCTGAGATAAAGGACACCGTGCGCCAAGCTCATTATTTACAGAAACTGGCTCGCCTGGTCAACGTCACTGAACGCAAGCTAGAGGCTGCTTTACCAAAAATTAAACCAAGCCAGGGTAGATACCGAGCTGAAGAGCCCAAGCCAGAAGCCGTTGCCCAGGCTCTGCGTCCAGTTTTCTCCAGTCCCCTTGAAGAATACTGCCTGGCTTTGCTCCTCCAGCACCCTGAGCTTAAAGCTTTAAGCCAGCATCCCTCGCCTGAATATTTCCAGAATAGCGAAAACCGCGAAATATTTGTTGCCTGGCAGCAAGCCAGCGACCTATCATCGCTTAAGGCTGAGCTTGACCCGGCAATTGGGGAGCATCTGGATTACCTATTAACCAAGAGCTTACCCCCTAACCAAATAGAGGAGAAATGTGCCGATGCTGTCCTCCGCCTCCGAGAAGGATTTCTCCGCAGTTTAGCGACTAAAAGAGAGGCAGCATTAGCTCTAGAAGCCGAGCTAGGCGGTACTGCCGCTGAGCTGGCTAAGCTTGAGGAGCAAGGAATAGAAGTTAGCCTTCAACTAGGAGAGGTTTTTACTCAAAAAAGTCGGAGGGTCAGGAGCAAAGGAGCTGAGAAATGACCTCAGAAAACAACGGGAAATCTACACAGTTTCCACTCCAAAATGAGAATGAGGAAGAAGTGCCTACAACTACACATCAAGGGCTAAACACTGAGTTTCGTCCCCCCGAAGTCCACGAGTTAGAAATACCGCTAGCCCAACTGGGGGAGCAAGAGATAGTAGATGACCCGGTTCGTATATACCTTCACGAAATTGGTAGGGTCCCCCTTCTCACCGCTAGTGATGAACAGCTGTTAGCCAAAAAGATAGAAGCCGGCAAACGCATCACTGAAATTAAACAAGACTACCTACAGCAATATGGCAGGGAGCCGTCAGACACTGAGACAGTACTTACTATGCTCAAGGAGCTAGGGCAAGCGGCTCCCATCATCCATCTCATACAAAAACAACTTAATTTACCACCTACCGCCAGCTTTATAGAGACTATCTTCAATGCTAAATTGCGAGCTAGTATTGATGGTGAAGTAAATCAACGACTAATCCAGGCCGCTGCTTACCGGCTAGATAAGTCCCTACCTGAAACAGAGCAAATTATTATTAATATGGCGTTAAACAGCAACCTGCTACCAAAGGAAGTCCTTAATGTTATCGGAGATAACACCTCTCCAGCCGACATAGAGAAGCTGGTGACAAAGTCTAAGTTTGTTAATTCCATTCAGGCTTACGAGAAGCAACTCAAAGCTTACCTAGAGTATATTGAGCGCGAGGCTAGAAAATCAGAAAGCCACCTTACCAGAGCCAACCTGCGTTTGGTAGTCAGCGTGGCCAAGAAACATATTGGACGAGGTATGTCGCTCCTTGACCTCATTCAGGAGGGTAACATCGGACTAATCAAAGCCGTGGAGAAATTTGATTATCGCCGAGGCTATAAATTCAGCACCTATGCCACGTGGTGGATTCGTCAAGCTATTACTCGAGCTATAGCTGACCAGGCCCGTACTATTCGCGTCCCGGTGCATATGATTGAGACCATTAACAAACTACTACGAGTAAGCCGCCGCCTGGCTCAGGAATATGGGCGCGAGCCTACCCCTAAAGAAATTGGTGAGGGGATGGAAATGCCCCCGGAAAAGGTCCGGGAGATAGCCAAGGTTGCCCAGTTACCAATATCGCTGGAGTCACCTATAGGTGAGGAGGAGGACAGCCATTTAGGTGACTTTATCGAAGACCGCAATGCTCTGCCACCCCCCGATGCCGCCTCCAGGCAACTGCTTAAGGAGCAAATCGATGATGTGCTGTCCACCCTTACCCCCCGTGAGCAGCGAGTGCTTCAACTTAGATTTGGTCTTGAGGACGGACGAAGCCGCACCTTAGAGGAAGTGGGACGGGAGTTTAATGTAACCAGAGAGCGAATCCGCCAAATTGAGGCTAAAGCACTTCGCAAGCTACGCCATCCCAGCCGAAGCCGAAGATTAAAAGATTACCTGGAGTGATAACAACTACAGCCTGCGCCGACAGTTACCGACGAGTCTTACACAACCTGCTTTCTCCGGCGCATACGTAAACCCCCGCTAATGGCGGCAATTAAAACTATTATCCCTATGAGCATATAGAGCCGTGTGTGGTCGGTTCGCCAGTTGGCGGTAATTGCCTTCGGCGAATCAATGGTTACCGAGGCTACTTCTGTATCCCCAGAGTAGTCTCCACTCCACCCGGTGAAAATATGCCTGATTAGCATTCCTTCACTTGGGGTTACCGAGATGGTAACAGCTGAACCTGACTCATACCACCCTTCTCCCTCAGGCTCACCATAAGTTGATTCAATGGTCAGCAGGTAATCAGTCCGCCAGTTGGCGGTGATTGCCTTCGGCGAATCCATAGTTACCGAGGCTATTTCTGTATCCCCAGAGTAGTCTCCACCCCATCCGGTGAAAATATGCCTGGTTGTTGGTTCTTCAATAGATGCCACTGAGATGGTGGCGGTTGAGCCGGCATCATACCACCCTCGTCCCTCAGGCACACTATAGGCTGATTCAATGGTCAACTCATGTTGCGTCTTGTAGTTTGCCGTGTAAACTCCTCCATGTGAAATTGTTCTTGAAACTGATGTATCTCCATCATTCCATGAAGTAAAGACATATCTGGTGCCACTCCCGGTATCCAGCAAGGAAAGGATGGTAAGGTCGTGGACCAAGTCCGGTGCCCAGGTGAATTCAGGCGGGGTTGATGAATATGTCTTATTGTCCAGGACCAGGATTTCGTTACCAGGCGGCAAGCTAGGTTCAGTGTTGAAGATGAATTTGATGAGCAAGCTAAGCTCGTCAGAATATTGGTCGGACATTACTGGATGCTGCATCTCTCCTTCTTGAAATTCATCATCGACATAGATATCGGTATTCTCCCATACGGTTTCAGGCTCGGCATATTGGAACAATTCTTCAGCCGAGAGCTCATAATCACGGTTAGCATCAGCAATACTGAATTCACTAAGGGCTTCGAGAAGATAAACAGTGAAAACACCACCATCGCTCCCAGAGTAGGATAATTCGTCTGCGCGAGAGGACATTAGGACTACTCGTCCACTACCGCTAAGATCCGTTTCGTATTGGCCGGCATAACAGGTATCCAGAATAATGACGACTCTCTTCGACTCCAGTGGGCTCAACCATCTACTTAGCTCACGAGAGGATATCCAAGTCCTTGCATAGTATGCATTGTAGGGAGCTAAGTATCCGTCAGGGTCACCATGCCCCGAGAAATAGAAGAGGACAGTATCATTGGCATCCTCGTTGGATACCAGCCAATCCACAGCTGCTTGAATATCCGATTTAGACGCCTCGCTATCTAGCAGTAGTTTAATGTGCTCGTCACCCCAGGTAGGAGACAACAGTTGAAAAAGCTCCCCGGCATCCTCAGCACAACCCGGGGCATCCCCTATTTTCGGGCTCTTATAATGTGATACGCCCACCATGACAGCCCAGCATTCGGGTTCGGACTCTTCAGCATGGACTGGCGTACACGGTGGGATTAGAATTGGTAATACCGTCAGGATTGCAGCGATGAAAACAATAACCGGAATCTTTTTGAGCATGGCTCGTCCTCCTCTCAGGGGAGCTGGGGTTGTAGGCGTCGACAACATCACACATGTTTGCCATTTGGCAAAAGTATTACACAAAATCTATCACAATCATTTTCACCTGTCAATAACCTCTCCTTTTAGGTTCATATCCCCCCCTTTGAAGGAGAGGGGCAGAGATAAGTAATCTCTTAATTATGGTAAAATAAATAAAAAGGTGGCTATCTGAGGGACTTATTGAATGATTCCCATTAAGCTAACAGTGCGCAATTTTATGTGCTACCGCGAGAATGTGCCGCCACTCTCTTTTGATGGCATTCATACCGCCTGTATCTCAGGTGATAACGGCAACGGTAAGTCGGCTCTAATTGATGCCATGACCTGGGCGTTATGGGGAAGAACCAGAGCCAAGAGTGATGACGACCTCATTCACCTGGGTCAGACAGAAATGGAAGTGGAGTTTGACTTCGCCGTAGGTCAACAGCCATATCGCATCATACGCAAGCACTCCAAGCCCAAACGACGAGGGCGCTCGGGACAAACTATCCTGGAATTTCAGATAGCTACCGGGAACGGTTTCAGGTCGATTACGGGCAATAGTATGACCCAGACCCAGCAGAAGATTACTGATGTTCTACACATGGATTACCCCACATTTGTTAACAGTGCCCTCCTACTACAAGGTCGGGCTGACGAGTTCACCGTCAAACGTCCGGTCGAGCGCAAGCAGGTGCTGGCTGATATTCTGGGGCTTTTCTTCTACGACGAACTAGAAGAGCAGGCTAAAGACCTGGCGAAACAACAGGAAACAGAAAAGGCACAGCTTGAGAGCGCTATCAAAGACATCAGTGATGAATTAACCCAAAAGCCAGCCTACGAGGCTGAGTTGGAACAGGGGCAGAGTCAACTCTCCGACATAGAAAAAGTAGTAAAAGAGCAGGAAGCCAGACTTAATAGCCTGCGACAGGAAAAGGAATCCCTGGAAAATAAGAAGTTGCAACTAACTCAGCTAGAGGAGCACATAGCCGAGATGATGAGAGAGCTAGAGCGCTGGGATGACCAGGCTAAACAACACCTCTCCCGGCTCAAAGAGTATGAAGAGCTAATAGCCCAGCGTTCCACAATAGAAGAAGGCTACGCCCAATTTAGTGAAGCCAAGAAGTTAAGTGATGAACTCGACCAAACGTTCAGGCTAGCCACCACTCTAAACGAGCGTAAACACCAGTTACAGATGAGCATTACGCAGATGGGACAAGCCCTAGTTAAAGACCACGCTGTAGCTCAAAGCCGAATCAATGAATTAGAAATTAGCTCACAAAAACTACCTTCACTTAAGAAAGAACTACAGCAAATACAGGTTCAACTAAACCAGTTAGCTGAGCCTGAAGAAACATTAAGCCGGAAAAGACAAAGCAGCCAGGAACTACGAACTCAGGTCAACTACCTGGAATCTACTAAAGCCCAACTAGAACGAGACATAAAAGAAATAGAGGAAAAGCTTGACTTGCTAACGACTCAAAGTGGCAATAAGTGCCCGCTATGTGAGACAGAGCTAGAGGCAGAAGGTCTAAAGCTCATTGAGACAAAGTATACCGCCGACAGGCAAAGCAAACTTGATTGCCTGAAGTCAAATCAAGCCGAGCTAGCTCAAAGGAGAATGGAGCTTGAGCGGTGGGAAAGTGAAATAGTCCAGTTAGAAACAAAGCTAAATCAAGATAGAGCCTCGTTCCAGACCAAAGCCAGCCTCACCAGCCAAGAGATTACCGAGGCTGAGGAGGCTAGCCATAAGCTAGACGAGGAAAGAAAAAGGCTAGCTGAGATTGAAGAACATCTGGCTAGGAAGGACTTTGCCACTACGGAACAAGAAGCACTGGGAGAGCTTGAGGGCGAATTAGCTAAACTTGGCTACGATGCCCAGCAGCACGAACAGGTCCGCCAGCGCCTGACTAACCTGGAACAGTATGAAGGTCTTAAGCGGAAGCTGGAAGAAGCTGACCGGCTCATCAGCCAGGAAAAGGAGGCGGCATCAAGAGCTGAGGAGGCGGCTCAAGAGCTGCACCACAGCCTGGGGGTTGATAATCAAAAACGGCAAGAGCTAAGTGAAGAGCTTAATCTACTGCCACAACTGGTTAATGATTTAACCCAGGCTGAAACTGAACACCAAGCGCTGGTAACACAACAGAAGCAAGCCCAGGAGACAATATGGAGCGTGAAGGCAAAGCTACAGCGCTGCTCTGAATTGGAGATAAAAAGTAGGGAAAAGGAAAAGCTGCTGGCTCAAGCTTCAAAACAGGAGAAAATCTACCGAGACCTGGCTCAAGCCTTCGGCAAAAAAGGAATACAAGCCTTACTCATTGAAAGGGCACTGCCCGAGATTGAAGCTGAAGCCAATAAATTACTAGGACGCATGACAGACAATAGAATGCATATAAAAATTGAAACGCAACGGGAAACAAAGAAAGGGAATGTTATTGAAACCCTGGATATTAATATCTCTGATGAGCTAGGGACGCGAAATTATGAAATGTTTAGCGGTGGTGAAGCCTTCCGCATCAACTTCGCTATTCGTATTGCTTTATCCAAGCTACTGACCAGGCGAGCTGGAGCCCCACTGCCGACTCTGGTCATTGATGAAGGCTTTGGCACTCAAGATAGTGTTGGCATAGAAAAACTCAAAGAGGCGATAAACTCAATTCAAGATGACTTTGATAAGATACTGGTTATCACTCATATTGAGGAGCTTAGAGACGCCTTTCCCACTCGCATTAATGTGGTCAAAACCGCCGCCGGCTCAACCCTTGAAGTGAGTTAACTAACCGCAGACTTTGCCGGGCACCTCACCGGCTACCTTCCGACGCCAAATGATGGGACTATGAGCACGGGGATGACAGAGTGGCGTAGAACCCTCTCCGCCACACTACCGAAGAACCAACGGGAGACCCCTGACCTTCCGTGAGTGCTCATAACAATTAGGTCCACCTTATTCTTCTTAGCGTAGTCCAGTATTCCTTCGGCTGCCCCGCCATGGGCTATGTCAATCTCAACAGCTATACCATCAGCCTTCAGGCTATCGGCCACTCGGGCAAGGTAGTCCCTGGCGCCAGCCTCAGCCTTCCCGCCTTCGCTACGTATAAGCTCGTCAGATAGGGTATGGGCGGGGTGGGCAGGCCACGGTATTACCTGTAACAGAACTACTTTGGAAGCACGGGAGCCTTCAGTGACGATTTTAATGTGTCCCAGAGCGCGCTCGGCGAGCTCTGAGCCATCCAACGGAGCTAATATTTTTTGGTACATCTTATCTCCTTAAATCTAGAGTCCAAGGTCGCTACTGATTTCTTGCATTGCCTTCAGCCCGAGCTCGATAAATTCACCAAGCTCAAGCCCGATTTCACTACATAGAGAAATCTGTTCTCTACTCGCCCCAGCGGCAAAGCTCTTCTCTTTAAACCTTTTGAGCACTGATTTAGCTTCAAGAGCAGCCAATTTTTTATCGGGACGAACCAAAGCCGCGGCGGTGATTAAGCCAGTCAGCGGGTCAACGCAGAATAGAGCCTTATCCAGCTTGGTCTCCCGGGGAACACCATGGGCTTCATTGTGGCACAGGATAGCATGAGCCACAGCCTCACTAGCCCCCAGCTCCCTGGCCAGGTCAGCCCCCAACTTGCTATGACTGCTCATATCTCCCCCGGTGAGCTCAACATCTATATCATGTAACAGACCGGTAAGCCCCCACTCCTCCTCATCCTCACCCAGGTGCCTGGCTAGAGCCCGCATTATAGCCTCGGTGGCTAACATATGCTTTACCAGATTCTTATTCTCTACATTCTCGTTAACAGAATTAAGCACTTCTTTTCGAGTCAATTGTCCCCTCCTTCACTGCCAGGCAAAAAGTCAGCTGGTTAAAGCATACTCAATACTCTTAGCCAGCACTTTGCCGAGATACCGCCCGGTAATTGAAGACTTCTCCCGAGCTATTTCCTCGGGTGTTCCTGTCGCCACAATATAGCCACCCCGGTCACCAGCCCCAGGTCCGAGGTCAATTATATAATCAGCATTCTTAATCACATCCAAATGATGCTCAATAACAATCACCGTATTACCAGCATCAACCAGACGCTGTAATACTCGTAGTAGTGCCGCCACATCCTCAAAGGAAAGACCGGTGGTCGGCTCATCAAGGATATATAATGTCCTGCCCGTAGACCGCCGTGACAGCTCAGTGGCTAGCTTCACCCTCTGTGCCTCACCGCCAGAAAGGGTAGGCGCCGGCTGACCCAAGCGAATATAGCCCAGCCCTACATCGCGCAGGGTCCCCAGTTTGCCCTTAACCCTGGGGAAATGGTCAAAGAAAGACAGGGCTTGCTCCACGGTCATATCTAATACCTCGGCGATGTTCTTGCCCTTAAATCTAATCTCCAGAGCCTCACGATTATAGCGCTTCCCCTTACACACCTCACAGGGAACGGTGACATCAGGCAAAAACTGCATCTCAATCCGAATAAATCCTTCACCACGACAGGCTTCACACCGCCCACCCTTGACATTAAACGAGAATCGACCCGGAGCATAGCCCCTCATTCGAGCCTCGGGAACAGTGGCGAAAAGCTCACGAATAGGGGTAAGGGTCCCGGTGTAGGTCGCTGGATTACTACGCGGGGTACGCCCAATAGGCGACTGGTCAATATTAACCACCTTGTCAATATGCTCGACCCCGATGATACCATCACAGCTACCCGCCCTCTCCCTCGACCGATACAACATCTGTGCCAGCTTCTTATACATAATCTCATCAATAAGGGTGCTCTTACCGCTACCCGAAACCCCGGTGACACAAACAAACTTGCCCAGGGGAACATGGACATCTATATTCTTCAGGTTATTCTGCCTGGCTCCGTTCACTACCAGCTCCTCACCTGAGCCAGAGCGACGCTCCCGGGGTAAAGGAATCTGCCTCACCCGGCTGAGATACTGACCGGTTATTGACTCCGGGCAATTTATGATATCAGCTAAAGTCCCGGTGGTCACAATCCAGCCACCATGCTCCCCAGCCCCGGGTCCCATATCAATAATATGGTCAGCCGCCCGCATCATCGCCTCGTCATGCTCAACAACCAATATAGTATTACCCAAGTCCCTCAACCGTTTCAAGGTCTCAATTAAACGATAGTCATCGGCCGGGTGCAGACCCACTGTCGGTTCATCACAAATGTAAAGCACACCCATTAGCCCACTACCTATCTGAGTGGCGAGGCGAATTCGCTGTGCCTCACCACCACTTAAAGTAGCCGAGGGGCGGTCCAGGGTAAGATAATCCAGACCTACATCTTTAAGGAAGTTCAGGCGGGCTTGAATCTCCTTGAGAATCTCACGGGCTATTATTTGCTCACGCCCGGTAAGTATCGCCTTCTTACCATCACCGAGGGTAGCCACCCAGTCTAACGCCTGAGTAACCGACATTGAGCTAACCTCAACAATATTTTTGCCATCAATGGTTACGGCTAAAGACTCCGGTTTAAGCCGCTTACCCTGACAAACTGGACACGGTGTGGACACCATATAGCGTTCAATCTCAGCCCGGGTACGTTCTGACTGGGTATCATGAGCTAGACGCTCCAGATAAGGAATAACCCCCTCATACCCGGTAAAATACTCCCTGACCCGACCATAGCGATTCCTGTACCTTACCAGCTCCCCTCCTTCACCATAAAGTATAAGCTTAAGGTGACGCTCACTAAGCTCCTTAACCGGGGTATGAAGAAAAAAGCCATAGCGTCGGGCTAAAATTTCTAACTCGTTAGCGTGCCAAGAGAACCACCACCCGGGGTGAATCGTCCCTTGAGCTATGGAGAGCTCCTTATTGGGGATAACCAGCTCGGGGGCTATCTCCAGTTTGACCCCTAATCCGGTGCAGGCGGGACAAGCCCCGTGAGGAGAATTAAAGCTAAATGTTCTGGGAGCAATCTCACCCAGGCTAATGCCACAACGCACACAAGCAAAGTGCTCCGAGAACAGTAATTCCTCACCGTCAATAATAGACACCAGAACTACCCCCGCCCCGAGCTTGAGGGCAGTTTCAACTGAATCAGCAATACGGCTTTGACTTCCGCTTTGCCCCATTACCAATCTGTCTACCACCGCCTCAATGGAGTGCTTTTTATTCTTATCAAGTTGAAACTCTTCAGACAGGTCACGGATACGCCCATCAACTCGAACCCTGACATAGCCCTCCTTGCGCAAATCGTCAAACACCGCTTGATACTCACCCTTACGGTCTCTAATCAATGGTGCCAGAACCATAATCCGGCTATTTTCGGGGAGGGCGCTTACAGCATCAACAATCTGCTGTACCGTCTGCATAGCAATCTCTCGTCCACATTTGGGGCAATGGGGATGACCCGCCCGGGCAAAAAGTAGCCGCAAATAATCATAAATCTCGGTTACCGTCCCCATCGTAGACCGTGGGTTCCGACTCGGACCCTTCTGGTCAATAGAAATGGCTGGGCTCAACCCTTCAATATAATCAACCTCGGGCTTTTCCATCCTGCCCAAGAACTGACGGGCATAAGCCGATAGCGATTCCACATAGCGGCGCTGACCTTCAGCATAAATGGTATCAAACGCCAATGAGCTCTTACCCGAGCCCGAGACACCGGTAATAACTACCAGCTTATCCCGCGGGATAACTACATCTATATTCTTGAGGTTATGCTCACGAGCCCCTTTGACAACTATGGAATCTAATGGCATGTCCCCCTCCGTGTTTGACAACTGTATTTTAGCACCAGACCCAAAACACAACAAGCGTCCACTCCGTTGACACCCATAAACTTCGCGGTAAAATAGGAGTTGGTTTCGAGCTGGTTAGAGGCCTTGACGACCACCCACCAGAACCCTTAACATAGCAAGAGTAAATGCTATGGTAAACGCACATAGACTATTAGCCCACCAATCAAATCAAAAGTCAAGATAATCTACCGTGAAGGAGGTTATATTGAAAAAACTGAGCAATTACAGTGGTGAATTCCTGCCCAATCTAAAACTCAGCGATTTCTCCCCGGATACACTTGTCGAGTTATTAAAGCTATACGCCAAACTATACATAGCCCTGGATGGGCTCTGGTATCTTGCCGTGAAAGAAAGGCTGGGCGACAAAGAGGCTTTAGCCTGCGATATACAAGCTTGGGAAAGCACTTGTAAATATGAAATGGCGAGGATTAAGAGGCAACTGAAAATCCGGGGAAATGATGTCATTGCCCTTATGAAGGCTTTCCAGATATGCCCCTGGTGCCTGGTGATGAAATTCAACATAGAAATTAAGAGTAAAAATAACGCCCTGTTCACGGTTACCTATTGTCCCACTCTAGACGCTTTAGAGGCGGAGGGTAAGGGGAGAGAGGACGAGATTTGTAACATAGTTGACCCCAGAATCATGAAAGCTTATGCCGCTTTCTTCAACCCTGATATAGAAGTAAAGTGCCTTAAATCACCCCCGAGAAAGAGCAAGGATGATATTTGCTGTCAATGGGAATTTAGCCTGGGCAGTTAGACAACTTGACAGCTAGTTAGCCAAGGATTTTAATATAGCTAGAGTAATTAAGATGGGAGGTTACGGCTAATGTCAGCGAGTGTTTTCCAGATACCATACGGAGATAATACCATTCGGGCAGAGCTACCGGAGAGGACCAGGGTCATAAAGCAAACGAACAAGCCACTCCCGGCTCTCCCTGACCCTGCTCAGGCGGTGCGTGACGCCTTGAACTCACCGATTGCTCATGAGCCTTTATCCAAGCTGGTGAACTCCAAATCCAAGGTTACCATTGCCTTTGATGACCTTATCGGTTATGTTCCCCCCGAGAAGCAGCCTGGTTTTCGGGAGGTAGCCATTAAGGTGCTGCTGGAGGAACTCAGTAAACTCGGCGTAGATTCGGGCAATATCCGTCTGGTTTGCGCTATAGCCCTGCACCGGATGTGGACTCCAAGCGAGCTAGCCACCATATTAGGTGAGGAGCTAGTTAGCCGAACTAGCGCAAGCAGATTGTTCAATTTCGATGCCGAGGACAAAGATAACCTGGTATTCCTAGGCGAGACCAAGCGAGGTCAGGAAGTGGAGGTAAGCCGCTTAGTTACCGATTCCGACCAGCTCATATATGTAAGCCATCCCTGGTGTCAATTCAACGGCGGCTGGAAGACGGTTGTCGTCGGTTTGGGCAGCTGGAGACTCATGCGACACCATCATCGTCCCTTCGCTAAGGCCTCAGGCAGATCGGTACTGGACCCCAAACGCTCAGCCTTCCCCAAACTGCTCAATGAAATGGGTGCCGTTGTCGAAAATGAATTAGCCAAGAAGGGACGCCGTGTTCTCGTCATTGAAGGCACGATGAATAACGCAGCGCCACAGGAGTTAGTTCAGGTTGTGGCCGGTCACCCGCCAGAAGCTCATGAGAAAGGTCTGGAAATAATGGACCAACAGTTGGTAGTGGATGTAAAGGGGCAGTCTGATGTGGTGGTCTGTGGTATGGACAGTAAAAGAGACCCTTATTCCAAACTATCCACTATTAATCCCATTCTAGTAAGAAATCTGGCGCTATCTTACACCTACGGCCTCTTCCAGAATGTTCCTCTGGTGAAGCCAGGAGGAATACTCATAGTTTGTCACCCTTGCCCGAAACAATTCGACGCACTTAAGTATCCCTCCTATGTTGAGTTCTACGAAAAGGTTCTCCCCCATACTAAGGATGCTGTTGAGCTCTGGGACCTTTATGCTGAGGAATACGCCCATCGCCCCGAGTTCGTTCACAGGTATAGATATGGTTATGCCTTCCATGGTTCTCACCCCCTAATCCTGTATGGGCAGGGAATCTATGGTCTCAATTATCTTAGTAGCGTCTTTCTAGCCGGAGCCACCGACTTTGAAGCCGCCAGAAGGGTGGGTTTCGAGCCATTCGCCTCAGTGGAAGAAGCAGTATCCGAGGCGGAGAACCTAATGGGCAAAGATTGCAGCATCACCTACCTTGATATGCCGGAAAGCTTCATATGCAATGTTGAGCCATAGATGAAATCTTGCCCTAAAAGCCTAGCCAGGCAGTTGACTACTAATGTGAGGACTTCTTTTCTCCAGTCTTTCATTATTTGCCTAATGGCAAACATGTGTTATTATTGGTGCGAGCTGTAATTAGCCATTAAGTTAGGTATCATGTTAGCCACAGTAAAAACTGCCGCCGTGGTAGGCCTTGAGGGTCGGTTGGTTGATGTTGAGGTAGATATTTCCAGTGGCTTACCGGCAATGACTATCGTTGGCTTGCCTGATACCGCTGTCCAGGAAGCCAGAGAGCGAGTCCGCGCCGCCATCCGAAATTCCGGCTGTACCTTCCCTATGAAGCGCATCGTAGTTAATCTTGCCCCTGCCGACCTTAAAAAAGCCGGCCCAGCTTATGATTTACCTATTGCCGTTGGTATCCTTCTCAGCTCGGAACAAATATATGCCGATGTTTCCCAAACTATTATCCTTGGTGAGCTGTCCCTGGACGGCAGCCTGCGCCACACCAACGGTGTGTTACCTATGGTTGCCCTAGCTCACCAGGAAGGATTCCCGACCGTTATTGTGCCTGAGGCTGATGCTAAAGAGGCATCCTTAATAGAAGGCACCAAAATCACTCCTACCGCCTCACTATCGCAGCTGGTTAGTTATCTGCGGCAGGAAATACCGATACCAGAATATCAGCCTGGGGAAATTCAGGAATACACCCCACCTGCCGGTTCAATTACTGACCTGGCTTACATCAAAGGACAAGAGCATGTTAAGCGAGCCCTAGAGGTAGCTGCTTCTGGAGGACATAATGTAATAATGATAGGACCTCCGGGAAGCGGTAAAACGCTACTGGCACGTTCGCTGCCTTCAATATTGCCACCAATGACCACTGAAGAAGCGCTGGAGACTACCAAGATTTATAGTGTCAGCGGTCTGCTTCCCGCAGATACCCCCATACTTAGACACCGTCCCTTCCGTTCGCCTCACTACACCATCTCCAATGCTGGGGCGTGTGTATCAATTGTGATACGCTGAGCCAGTAGCTGTTTGAACTCTTCCCGAAACTCATAGGCTGATACCCATGCCTTCTGAGTTAGTCCATAGCCCCGCTTGTCGATGGTGAACCAGGTGAATACCTGACGAGTCACCTCGGAGAGGGCCTGCCC